>CAZKEW010000114.1:0-7315 GCA_964551885.1 uncultured Eubacteriales bacterium | reverse complement strand
AATCCCTTGACCAAGCTAAAAGAACAATCACGGAAATAGAAATGCTATCTGTCAATGAAAATTAATGGTCAGAACCCCCATCTTATGGTAAAATGTTGAATGTGAGAACAGAACTCGAAGAGATCCTCGAAAAAGTCTATAAAAAGGAAATTTCCCCCAAGGATGCCTTTGACAGACTAAAAGATTATCCTTACCAGGATCTCGGTTTTGCTAAAATTGACCACCATAGGGAGGTGAGGAAGGGCTTTCCCGAGATTATCTATGGTCAGGGCAAGACAGAGGATCAAATCCTCAAAATCGCCCAGGAAATCTGCAAAAGAGGCAACAGCCTCCTGATTACTCGGGTGGAGCCCCGTGTTTACGCAAAGCTGAAGAAGAAAATCCCCGGATGCCTTTACAATGCCCAGGGAAAAACCGCCTGTCTGAAGCAGAAGAAACCCGTGCCGGGGAAAGGGAAGATCGTCATCATCACCGCCGGCACCTCTGATATCCCTGTCGCTGAGGAAGCCTTTGTAACTTGCGAAATATTAGGGAACGAGGTCGAGAGGATCTACGATATCGGCGTAGCCGGCCTTCACCGCCTGTTCGGAGAGATGGATAAGATCAAGAAAGCCCGGCTGATTATCGCTGTGGCGGGGATGGAAGGAGCTCTTCCCAGCGTCGTGGCGGGGCTGGTCAATGTGCCTATCATCGCCGTCCCCACGAGCATCGGATATGGGGCCAGCTTAAAGGGAATTTCGGCCCTTTTGGCCATGCTCAACTCCTGCCCGGGCGGGGTAGGCGTCGTTAATATCGACAACGGGTTCGGCGCCGGCTATCTGGCCAGCCTGATCAACCATCTATGAGATAAGGAAGATGGGGGACGGTTCTCACCGAGAACCGTCCCCTTAATATGACTTAAATATGAGAAAAAAAAGGCCTTTTGACTTGACAAGCGGGGGGCTGCCCCCTATATTTACTTAGACTTCTTTCCGCCGATTTTTGCGCCCAGAATGGAAATCATCGACCAAATCAGGCAAGTTGCCAATATTGTCGAAGTCGCCTCCCTCTATACAACCCTGAGAAAAAGAGGAAAAAAGCACGTCGGCCTTTGCCCTTTCCATTCGGAAAAAAGCCCCTCCTTCACGGTCGATTCAGAAAAGCAGCTCTTCCACTGCTTTGGCTGCGGCGTGGGCGGAGATGTCTTTACCCTGATCATGGAAAAGGAAAACCTCAGCTTCCCCGAAGCCTTGAGACATTTAGCCGAGAAATACCATATCCCCCTTCCCCGCCAGACCAAGCTTTCTCCGGAGTTAGTCAAACTCGAAGAAAAGATATTCAAAATCAACGAGATGGCGCTTGCTTTTTTCCGCCGGAACTTGTTTCAGACTAAGGAGGGAGAGGAGGCCCTGAGTTATCTCCGGAAAAGGAATCTCTCCGGCGAGACGCTGGAGGCCCTCAAAGTCGGCTACGCGCCGAACTCTTGGAATGCGCTTCTTACTTATTTTCAAGGAAAAGAGGTCGATCTTCCCGTCCTCGAAAAGGCCGGCCTCGTCCTCCCAGGACAGAAAAAGCCCGATTTTTATGACCGATTCAGGGGCCGGGTTATCTTCCCTATCTTCAGCCTTACCGGAAAAGTGGTGGCTTTTGGCGGCCGGACCATCATCGATGCCGACCCCAAGTACCTGAACTCCCCTGATACTCCTGTCTATTCCAAAGGCAAGGTTCTCTACGGCCTGAACTGGACGAAAGAAACCATCCGGGAAGCCGGCGAGATCATCCTCGTCGAGGGATACACGGATTTTGCCTCCCTTTATCAAGCCGGGATTAAAAACATTGCCGCTTCCTTGGGGACGAGTCTGACAGTTGATCAGGCGGAACAGGCTCGGCGTTTCGCGCCGAGGATCATCATCAATTACGATGGAGATTCGGCCGGAAAAATGGCTACTTCCAGAGGAATCTCAATTTTTCTCGAACAAGGCGAAAGCCCGAAGATCGTCATCTTACCCGAAAATCTGGACCCAGACAGCTACTTGAAAAAATATGGGAAGGAACGTTATCTCATACATCTCGAAAAAGGCAGTGTGCCGCTGATCAAGTTCCTTGTCGATCACTTTTCTTCGAAGGACAGAATGAATACATTTTATGAAAAGATCCAGATTGCCGAAAAAATAATTAGGCTCATAGAGGTAAACCCCAAGACTTTAGAAGGCAGCGAACATCTTAGGCAGTTGAGTGAATATCTCAATTTAGAAGAACAGCTCCTCAGGGATAAGATTAAAGGCAAGCCCCCCGAAAAAATCATAGAGGACAACGAGTTTTTTCTCCCTGCCGAAAAAAGACTCCTCCAGATCCTTCTCGAGAATCATATGGTAGCGCCCCAGGTCTTAATAAAAACAAGGGAAGAAGACTTCAGGGGACTTAAAAGCGAATCGGCTTTCAAATTCATGATAGAGAACCAGAAGAAAGGGAAAATGGTCGTTTTCCCCGAGCTCTCCCGCGCCGTGGAGCCTGACCTCTCCCGGTGCCTCTCCCAAATGATGCAGGAGCGGGCCGACCAGGGGACTATGGAAGAGGCGCTCGACTGCCTGAACAGCCTGCGCAAGACTTCGCTCGAGAGCCAGCTCAAAGCCCTCCAGAAAGAAATCGTTCGCTGCGAGCGGAACGGCGAGAAAGACAGGCTCAAGCGCCTCCTCACACAAAAGCAAACTTTGACCAGGGAAATCTTGGCGATGAAAAAGGAACAAAATGGCCAAAACCGAAGTTTTTTATAAAAAAGAAAAAATCTTCAGGCCAAGAGGAGCTTGCCTTGTCTTCTGATGATAAATTCCAAAAAGACGAAATCAACCAGCTTCTGACCAAGGGGAGAAAGCAGGGATATCTTCTCTTCGAGGAGATCGACAAAACCTTCCATGAAGACTTGGAGTCGGAGGGGAATTTTGATGATTTTCTCAGCTCCATGAACGATTACGGCATCAAAATTCTCGACTCCAAGCAAAGCGATCTCATCCCCAAGAGGAGGAAGAGCGACCTCGTTTCTGTTCACAGCCTGGAAAGGACGACCGATCCCGTTAAGCTTTATCTCCGGGAGATGGGCAACATCTCGCTGCTGACCAGAGAGGGGGAGATTGCCATCGCCAGGGAAATAGAGCGCGGGGAAAAATCCATCATTAAGGCGCTCTCCAGGACGCGGCTCGTCCTGAATTACGTCCTCGCTCTCGAAGAGCAGATCAAGACCAACCCCCTGATCTTTCAGGAAATGTTCGACTTCAGCGACGAAGAGATCACCGAGGACAAGCTGGAGGAGAAAAAGAAGCAGGTCTTGGCCAAAATAAAGAAGATCAGGGAGGTCTGTCGTAAGCTGGACAAAATCCCCTCCGCCAAAAAATACAATTTCGCCCGGGGCCGGATCATCGTCAAGATGAGCCGTCTCATCCGCGAGCTCAACATCCGCTCGAGGGAGCGGGAAAAAATCATCGACACCCTCCGGAAAAACCTCAAGGTCGTCAATGACCTCGAAGACACCAAGGAAGAATTGACCCTGGCTGTGAACCGCGCCAAAGGCAAAAAGAATGAAGCGGTGCTTAAGGAAAAAGTCAAAGATGTCAACAAACAACTGAAGGCTTTTCACAAAGAGATCGGCCTCGATGCCCAGAACCTGAGAAAGATTATCCGGGCCATCACAACGGGGAAGAAGGTCAGCGACCAGGCGAAAAAAGAGCTCGTGGCCGCGAACCTGAGGCTCGTCGTCTCAATCGCCAAGAAATACAGCAACCGCGGCCTCCAGTTCCTCGACCTCATCCAGGAAGGGAACATGGGGTTGATGAAGGCCGTGGATAAATTCGAGTACCGGCGGGGATACAAATTCTCCACCTATGCCACCTGGTGGATCAGGCAGGCCATCACCCGGGCCATCGCCGACCAGGCCAGGACCATCCGGATTCCCGTTCACATGATCGAGACCATCAACAAGCTGATCAGAATTTCGCGAAGCCTGGTCCAGGAAATCGGAAGAGAGCCCACCAGTGAGGAAATCGCCAAGAAGATGGACATGCCGGTGAACAAAGTCCGGAAGATCATCAAGATCGCCCAGGAGCCGATCTCCCTCGAGACGCCCATTGGAGAGGAAGAGGACAGCCATTTAGGAGACTTTATTGAAGACAAGCTCATGCCTTCACCCCCCGATACAGTCATTCACATTAACCTCCGCGAGCAGATCGAAGAAGCCCTGAAATCTCTCACCGAAAGAGAGGGGAAGGTCCTGAAAATGCGGTTCGGGTTGGGCGACGGGAATGAGCATACCCTGGAAGAAGTCGGCCAGCAATTCAAGGTCACCCGAGAAAGGATCCGGCAGATCGAGGCCAAAGCCCTGAGGAAGCTGAAACATCCCAGCCGGAGCCGGAAGCTCCGGTCTTTCACGAACAACTACTAAAAACCAAAGATGGGGACGGTTCTCTCCTGAGAACCGTCCCCATTTTCTCTTCGACCCCCAACCCTCACTTTTTTATCAGAAAATTGGAGTGCTTTCGGTGTTTTCCCGCTTGTTTGACTTGATATTTAATATTTGTTATAAGGAAGCAAGGGCCTATAGCTCAGCGGTAGAGCTACCGGCTCATAACCGGCAGGTCCCAGGTTCGAATCCTGGTAGGCCCATATTGATCCTGAGGAAAAGATGTGGAAGTCGAGTTCGAGAAGTTAATCCAGCTTCAACGAATTGACTTGGAAATCAAGCAGATCGCTCTTTTCCTTAAAAACACCCCTCCTTTGATCGAAGAGATCGACAAAAAAATCGAGCAGTGTTCGCAGGTCGCCGCCTCCGCCCAGGGGAAAATGACCGGCAGCCAAAAAAAGAGAAGAGAGCTGGAGGCGGAGGTCAAGGATATAAAAGACCACATCGCCAAATATAAAAGACAACTGAACGAGGTCAAAACCAACAAGGAGTACACTTCCCTTCTGAAAGAGATCGAGGAATCCCAGAAAAAGGTCGACCGCCTGGAGGAAGGGGTTATCGCTGAGATGCTCTTGGCCGACGATATCCAGAAAGAGATCAAAGAGGCCAACCAGAAGTTTGCTGAGGCCCAAAAAAAATTTTCCCAGGAAAAAGAGGCCATCTTCCTGAAAAAGAAAGAGATGGAAGAGAAGGCCGCAAAGCTAAATCAGGAAAAAGAAGCACTCCTCCCCCACATCCCTCCCGAGCAGGTCAGCCTTTACCTCAAGATTTTCCGCAAAAAAGGCGGCATGGCCCTTTCGCCGGTCAAGGACGACTTCTGCTTCATGTGTCACATGCGCATCCGGCCGCAGGTGCTGAACGAACTGAGGGACACCCGGAAACTTATCCTCTGTGAAAACTGCGGACGGATTCTTTACTGGAAGGCGAAAGAGCCGAAGTCTGAAGAAGCTAAGCTTGATTAAGTCTGCGAGTTATTCCTTTCTTCCTCATAAAGAGCGTCGATAAGACTCCTGTATTTCTGTTCGATAATATTCCTCTTGACCTTGAGCGTAGGCGTAATCTCTCCCTTTTCGATCTCGAAATCCCGGTCAAGAAGGGCAACCCGTTTGAGCTTTTCATAAGAGGCTAAGTTGAGTGTGGCCCGGTCGACTTCGGCCCTGATAAAATTGACCACCTGCTCGTTTTTGATAAGCTCGGTATGGTCCTTAAAAGAAATGTTGCTGAACCGGGCATATTCCTCTAATTTCTCGAAGTTTGGGACGACCAGAACGCAAACGAATCTTCTCCTGTCTCCGATGACGACGGCATTAGAGATGTAGGGATTGGCTTTGAGCATGTTTTCGATCGGCTGAGGAGCGATGTTTTTGCCGCCCGCCGTGACGATGATATCCTTCTTCCGGTCAGTGATCACCAGGAAGCCATTCTCATCGATGTGGCCGATGTCGCCGGTTTGGAACCATCCCCCCTCGAACGCTTCCCTTGTCTCCGCTTCCTTTTTGTAGTAACCCTTCATGACATGGGGGCCGCGGGTCAGGATCTCCCCGTCAGGCGCAATCTTCACCTCCACCCCCGGGATGGGCTTCCCGACAGTCCCAAGCTTCAGGTTTTCAAAGGTATTGACTGAGATAACGGGTGAGGTTTCCGTCAAGCCGTAGCCTTCGAGAATCACAATGCCCAAAGCATAAAAAAACTCGGCAATGTCTTTGGAAAGAGGCGCGCCGCCGGAGACAAAAAAGCGGATTTTTCCGCCTGTCCGCTCGATAATCTTAGAAAAAACCAGCTTGTGAGCAAGATTTCGCTTCCTCTGGAGCCCCTTGGCAATCGCCTCCTTGAGGAGTTTTCTTCGACCGTACTCCCGGCCCACTTTTAAGGCCCAGAAAAAGATCCTCTTCTTCAGCGCTGAGCTCGAGAGTACGTTGTCCATGACCCGGGCATAGATCTTCTCAAAAACGCGGGGAACGCTGACCATGATGTTCGGCCGTATTTCCAGCAAATTCTCGGCGACTGTCTCGATACTCTCGGCATAGCCAATCCTGCATCCCTTATAGATGTAGGTAAAAGTGACCATCCTCTCAAGGACATGGGAGAGGGGCAGGAAGGAAAGGACAGTATCCTTATCGGAAAACTCAATAATAGTGGACACGGTTTTGATATTGCTCAAGAAATTGTTGTGGGTGAGGATGACGCCTTTGGGCAATCCCGTAGTCCCGGAAGTATAAATCAGGGAGGCCTCATCATCAGGACTGACTTCGAGGGCCAGCTTTTCGAATAGCCCGGGGTTTTTTGCCGCCAGCTTCTGTCCGAGCTCTTGGACCTGGCTGAAGGTTAAGGCTCCTCCGGGCGCCTCCTCCATAAAAGTGATGAAGTGCCTCACTTTGGAAAGAGTGTCTTTGATCGCCTCAATCTTCTGCCATTGCTCTTGATTGGAAACGATGACAGCCTTGGCATCGGAGTCATCGATGATATATCTGATTTGATCAGGGACTAAGGATGTGTAAATGGGAACGGTGATCGCTCCGAGGCACATGTGAGACAAATCGGACATGACCCATTCCGGCCTGTTCTCGGAAAGGATAACGATTTTGTCCCCCCTTCCTAAACCTAAGTCTTTTAGCCCCAAGCAGAAATGCTTGACGCACCGGCCAAATTCCTCGGTCGAAATGGGAACGTAGCGTCCCTCCTTTTTGTACAGCATAAAATCCGGCCTAGGGTAGTTTTTGACGGTATCCAACAAAATCTGGGCCAGGGTCTCAGACATTTTTCCCTCCTCCATTCAAAGTGGGTTCATTGTAGAATCGAAAGGATGGGCTGTCAAGAAAAACCTGTGCGGAGTAAGCATCCCAAATTCCGTGATGGAAACAGACTTCGATGGGTGGCGCGGCGCCA
>CAZKEW010000113.1:0-7405 GCA_964551885.1 uncultured Eubacteriales bacterium | reverse complement strand
TGGCGCCGCGCCACCCATCGAAGTCTGTTTCCATCACGGAATTTGGGATGCTTCCCATTATGCCCTGCGGACAGGTCTTCATTCTTCATAATAAATGATTATGGTAGAATAAGGGTGGAGAAAAAAATGAAAACGCCAAGACCTTATCTTATCCTTTTTTTGAGTATATTTGCCGCGTTTTCTCTTATAGCCCAGCAGCCCGAGGAACGCTCAATATTACAGGCAGATAAAAAGATCGTTGTCGACGGAAACTTGGACGAGTGGGCCGCTATCGAAGAGCTCTCTGTTGATTTGACGCCCGACGGGAAGAAGCTCGCGTCCTCTGCGGATCTCGCCGTTACAGCCCGGTTCACGTTTGACGCGGAAAATTTTTACGCCGCTGTCAAGGCCATGGATGACCGGCCTGAGTTCTTAGAAAGAAGCCGGCGGCCCGGTGACGGGTTCTTGCTTACCTTTACTGACCCCTCCCAAGGGAATGAGAGCGATCGTTTCTTAACCTTTGGTTTTTCCAGGCGCGGGAAAGAAGAAGTGAAAGTCCTCCTCAACCGGAAAGGCGAATTTTTCCCTCAGAATTCTATCGGCGACGCTCAGTTGAAGATTGTGATTGACTCCATGCAAAAGTCGATTGTCTACGAAGTTGCCATCCCCTGGAAATACATTCCTTCCTTCAGGCCCTTTGTTCAGCAACAATGGGGAGTCAACCTTATTTATACCGATGTCGACGGCGGACAAAGAAAAGTCGTCCAGCTTTTCTCGGACCCGAACTATGACGCCGAATTGTCCGATAAAAGAAAAGGCCTGGTCTTTAGGTTTGTTCCTCATCTTCCCGAAGCGCCCGAATACCAGGCCCTTCTGAATGTCAACCATTTCTACCAAGAGCAAGAGAAGAAGATCAGCTTGGCGGTCAATTCACCCTCTGCCGTCCAGGGCTGGGAGGTAAGGTTTATCTTGACCTCTCCCGATGGAAATATAGCGTCGAAGAAAAGCCTCTCTTTCGAAAAGGGAATGAATGTCTTAAGCTTTCCGATAGACACAGAGAACCACCCCTCCGGTCTTTATGACTTAAGCTTGGGTATTCTTGATGACAAAGGAACCCTCAAGTACTCGGATAATGCGCAATTCTTCCAGCTGAATAAGAAAGAGTTTGAGGCCTCGGAGACGAAGGTAGCCGACATCAAAAAGGGAGACTTGTTTCTCCAGGACGCAATTTTTCGCGAGAGCTTTCCCACGTTAGAGATCAGGCTGCAGTGGATCAAGCAGACGATGGAGGATCCCGCTCCTTTCGCTGACCTTGATTCTCTCCAGGAGTGGAATGGAGAGACGAAAGAGCTGTTTAGGATTGTGGACGAAGGGAAGCCCGCTCTCTTTCCACCCGGAAGGCCGGCCCGTTTAGCCTATCGTTCGGAGATTGATAATACCCTCCAGGCTTATTCTGTCCTGATCCCCGTCAAATACGATCAAAAAAAGCCCTGGCCTCTTCTGGTCACGCTCCACGACGCCGGAGTCGATGATAAAGGAGCGTTGGCCGGCATTTCCTTCCCTTATTATGGGCCCAGAAAAAATGGAGGCGGAGTAGATTTTATTATTCTCGCTCCGCTGGCCCGGGGGCTTGCCGACTGGTATGTCGGAGACTCGGCCCGGGAAGTCATCGAATGCATCGGTCATTTCAAGAAATTGTATAACGTCGATGAGAAACGGATTGCCCTCGATGGTTTTTCCATGGGGGGCTATGGAGCCTGGCGAATAAGTCTTCTTAACCCGGAGATGTTCAAGGCCGTGATCGTACGTTCGGGTAGAACATCACCTCCAGGCCCTGTGAAAGGGGAGAATATCTTTGACCTCCTCGATAAGGGAACAGCATTGAATTTTCTAATCATCCATGGGGACCAGGATGAAATCGGTTCTGTGGCGGACGTGAGGAAGGCCGTGGCCAAGATGCAGGAGCTGAAAATGAAGGTCAAATATATCGAGGTGAAGGGGGCGGGACACAGCGATTATAACAAATGGCCTGATATCTTGAGCTGGCTGAAAGGTAACTTGGCAAAATAGAAGGGCCAGGCCGATTGCAAAACCAGCCATAAATGGCTATTATTTAGTGGAACGAGCGGGCATAACTCAGCGGTAGAGTACGAGCTTCCCAAGCTCGGAGTCGCGGGTTCAAATCCCGTTGCCCGCTTTTTATATTGAATTTTGGGGGGACGGTTCTCAGGGAGAACCGTCCCCATTTTCTTGCCATGAAAGAATGGGGCCTTATCATTGAGAGATCTCCTCTGCCTGGCTCTTTGAATATGGCCATCGACGAATACTTTTTCCGTTGTCTCGGCCGAGCGCCTCAGACTTTTGTCCGTTTTTATCAATGGGAGAAGCCCACGGCGTCTCTCGGTTATTCCCAGGTCGTGGAGAAGGTCGTTAACCTCGATTTCTGCAGGCGAAACGGGGTCGATGTGGTCAGGAGAATCACGGGCGGGAAATTGGTTCTTCACTGGAGAGAAATCACTTATTCTATTTCTTCCTCTGATACGCAGGCTTTTTCTTCAACCCTGGCCGAATCCTATCGGCTCATTTCCAACGCCCTCATCCGCGGCCTGGAAAAAATGGGCTTGAAAGCGAGACTTGCCGGCCCGCCTCCTTCGTCTTATAGCAAAGGAAACATGCCCTGCTTTTCTTACCCCGCCCGGGACGAAATCGAGATTGAGGGGAAGAAGATTATCGGCAGCGCCCAGAAGAGAGTGGAGATCCGGTTTCTCCAGCACGGCTCCATTCCCCTTTATGCGGATGAGGATTTGTTGAAACAAGCCTCTATCCTTAACGAAGAAGGCAGCCGAATCCGGATGACCTCTGTTTCCGAGGCTTTGGGGAGGCCGGTGAGGATTGAATGGGCGGTCGATCGTTTGGCCGCGGGAATTGCCGAATCTTTTGATGTGAAGTTTGAACTTAAGCTTTTACAGCCCGAGGAATATGCCGCCATCCTCAAGATCCAGAGAGATAAATATGAAAATGAGGAGTGGACATTGGGAAGAAACAAAGGCTCGAGTATTGATTTTTTTAATTTTGCATGATACGATTTTGACGGAGCTAAGGTGCTCGAAAGATGAACGAAGTCGAAGAACTCTCCAAGCTGGATGTCCAGAACCTGCCGCCGCTCCGGCCGATGGTCTTGGATGACCTTCATCACAAGGCCTTGAGAAACCTCCATCTGGAGATGGGGGCAGGACCCGTCCTTTATCTCTTTTCGCCGTCTTATTCTGTTCTCAACCCGACGCCCAACGAAACGATCATGGATTTCATCACCAGAAAAGAGAGCCTGCTGGATTATCTCAAAGAGTTCATCATTCAAAACTTGGCGGTTTATTCTGTTCTCTTGGACATCAACAGCTATTTTGTCGAGCAGAACAATTATCTCGTCTTGGCCCGGCTAAGAGAGAAGGATTCGGGCGGCCGCCGGTATGAAATCAAATTCTACACAAACTCCCCGATGGATTTGACAACTCACTATGAAGATAAGATTTACATCGGCAGAGATTTCGTCGACCTCTTCAACTTCAAGCGAAAATACTTCGGCGTCAAGGAGTTGATCGTCTCGCTGAAGGACCAGAATGAAGTCCTGATCGATAAGGCTCAAGAGAAATTGAAGAACCCCTTAGAGTACAAATCGTTCTTCCAGGAAATCAAGGAATTAGCCAATGAGCTGCGGTCGGAGAGCATGCTCCTTCTCCAGTCGCTTCCGCCTCATCTTGATTTTGCCAAGCTGAGCGACAAGGACTTGATCGACGTCAACGCCCAGTACAGGACGATCAATCATTATGTGATCGAGCTCCATGACGAAGTGGAAGAATTCGAGAATCTCCTCAATTTCAAAAAAGAGAACGATTTCGCCCGATATGTGACCAAATACAAGAAAGATGTGACGAACCTGATTTCTTACTTCAACATCAAGATCACAGGCTTCTTGACGCAGAAGATCTATCACCTGAAAAGCAAAGAAAAGTAATAAACTGGGGAAAAAATTGGGGACGGTTCTCCTTTGAAAACCGTCCCCAATTTTTTCCTTTTTTATTGAGAGACTTTCTTTTCGATGCGAATATCGCTGTAGGTGGTGAAAAGAAGGACACGTGGTTTTTCTTTGAGGTCGAGAAAAGCTCTGGCCACCGAAAGGTTATCTTTTTCCTCGATAGCGATCTCTCCGGGAAGACGCCAATAGATGTCACCGTTCTTGGTCTGAGCCTCAAGGGGATATTGCTCGCCTTCGGGCCAGTAAAAGGTGATTGCTGAATACGCGCAGCGGACTTCGATTGGTCCCGTGAGAGGTAAGGGGTCAAGGATGACATCGCCGTGGGAGCTGAGGACCGTTGTCTTGCCAGAAAAATCAAAAAGTTCGACATTCTCATAGGAGTTGGAGATATAGATTTCTTCGCCGACGATGTTTTTCCCGGAGACAGCCAGGTTCTTGCCTAAGATTTTGAGATTGCCCCAGACGTTGCTCAGGTTGGCCGACTCATAATTATCCCTTATCTCCAGGTCGCCGCTCACATCATCCGCTTCGATGGTGGAATGATGGCCCTCTATTTTTGTCGGGCCGACGCGCACGAGGGATATCTTTTCGTAGGAATTCCGGATGTCCAGAGGACCGGCAAGATCTTCCCCTACGATCTCGGTGTGGGTGCTGTCAATGGTGATTTTCTGACCGACTTTCTGGAGCCGGATGAAGCCATGGGATTGCTCGATGGCCATCCCTCCCTCGACGAGCTTAGCGGAAATGGTCGAGTGCTTTGTTCTAAGCTCACAGCGAGAACCGATACCTTCCAATTCAATGTCCTCATGGCTGTTCTCTATGCGCAGCTCTCCGTTCACTTCCGAGGCGACGACCTTGCCATGAAGGTTGTGGATGGCAGCGTTTCCCACTTGCGAAGTTTTGACCAGGCCGTGGCGATTCGTTATGTCAATATCCATATTCAGAGGAACGGAGATGCGGAAGTTTGTCTCGAAGTTTTTCTTCCTGAATTCGTCCCGGTTTGTCGTGAGAGTGACGGCAAGATCGCCCTTGCTTGAAACTAGGCGGAGCTTTTCCGCAACTTCTTTTGCTTCCGCTTCATTCCGCCGCCATATTCTTTTCTCTAATGTGACAGTGATCTTATCGCTCTCCTCTCCTTGAATCTCCACGTTTCCGTGGGCATTGATGACTTTGAGAAAAGTGGGGAAGGGCGGTTCGAGGACCTGTGATTCTTCAAAGGTGAATTTCTGAAAATCGAGATAGATATAATCACCGAGATCCCAGTCAACCTGTATCTTTCCTGTCTTGGCATGATAGAAGAAGACGCCTGCGGCGATGATAAATATCAGCAGAACAATTTCTTTGGCTTTCATAGCTGGTCCTGTTCTTGTTTTAAGGCCTTAGACTCTTCCTTTCTTTCCTTCAGACCGAAATAGAGCTTCCAGATTCCCCAAATGATCAGGGCGACAGGCCATAGACGGGCCACGAAATTCCAGACATCGACATCAAATCTGTCCAGCAAGAAGATCAACCCGATGACGATAAGAATAATTCCCCAAGCTAAAGCGTCACGCTGTTTCTTGGCCATTTTGTCCTCCTATTCTCGCTTATTTGTTCCTGGAGAAATGATCAGCCACGAGCTTGATCCCGATGACGATCACGACTAAGGGCCAGAAATCAAAAATTTTTTTGTAGCTGATCACTTCAAAGTTGCCTAGAAGAAGAATGGCGCCGAGGGCGATGAGCAGGGCTCCCCAGAACACAGACCCGGACTTGACTGCCTGAGTGACCAGCTCTTCCTCTTCTTCTTCGACTTCCTCACCCCGCCGGGCCCGGCGGTTTATCCTTTTGGCCGTATTGACCGAATCGATGATCTGAAAGAAATAAAACCCGGCCAAGATCAATCCGGCGAACGGCTGTGCTCCGCCATGAGGCTGCATGGTGACCATGCCGGCAAAGATGATGAGGTAAACGAAACCCTTGACGATTTCCCCGTTATAAAAGGCTCCGATCCCAAAGGGGAAGAAGAAAGAGAGAATACCGGCCAGAACGGGGGATTTTGTCGGTTTTTGGACGACAACTTTTTCTTCCATTTTCATTCCTCCTGTTGTTTAGCTTCGTCCTTGTTTCCGCCAAAAATTTTCCAGCTCTTCAGCGAACCAAGGACACTGTCTTTATAATCACCAAGCCGGTCCGTCCAGGACCCGGCCTGGGCATAGAACTTTTCGACCTGGCTGTAGCCGAGGTGAATTTTCTGGTTAATCGACCTGTCGATATATTTTTTATCCGGGTTAAAGAAATAAAAAGACATAAGGGTCAGAAAAATAGAGGCCGCGGCAAAAATGGGCTGGAGCGATGGCTTGAGCAGGAAATCCAGGCTGAAACTGAACTTTTTCCTCTTCTCGGGAATGGCGTAGAGCTTGGACATCAGGCTTCCGCTGACTTCGACCTCGGGAAAGCTGGCCAGCGCCTCTTGAGTTTCTCTCATGGCAGAATAGAGGAGGGCGCACGCCTGGCAGGTCCGCAAATGGCTCTCGACGAGGCTCTTCTCAGCGGCGCTGAGTTCGCCCTCTAAATAGGCGGAGAGGAGTTCCTCGACTCTTTCACAGTTCATCGGAACCCTCCTTTTTTTCTTGGAGAATCTTGGCCAGCTCGAGCCTTCCCCGGCTGACCCGCGATTTTACTGTTCCGACCGGAAGACTCAAGATTTCGGCGATCTCCTCATAGCTCTTGTCCTGGATATCCCTGAGGATGACGACCAGGCGCATCTCCGGGGAGAGACGGTTGAGGCCTTCCCAGACCATTTTTCGGTTAGCTTCTTTGACCAGGCCGGCTTCGGGGCTTTCGGCTGCATCAAGGGCGAGGAAGTGCTCGTCGAAGTTATCCCGGTTGGCCTTTTCCCATTTCGCCTTGCGGTACGAGTCGATGAGATGATTTTTGGCCAGGGTCAGGAGCCAGGCGGCAAAATTCTTCTCGAAGTCGTATTTGGGAAGCGAATGGTAAAGCTTCAGGAAGATATCCTGAGTCAGGTCCTCTGCCTCCTGGTAGCTTCCGGCGAACTGGTAGGCCATGTTGAAGACCCTTTTAGAATAAGCGTTAACGAGCATCTCCCAGGCTCCTTCCTTGCCTTCTAAGCATTCTTTGATAACCTTGTTTAAGTCCACTCACTTCACCTTGATAGACGAAATTCGCCGGCTAAAAGTTCCCTGGGGCTCACCTTTCTGCCTATTCTATGTAGACCCCCCTTGGGCTGTCAATATGGCTCGGGGTGCGAGCTCGAAGACATGAGAATTTGCATTCGACGGCAGCAACTCATTTTTCGCGATTATCTTGAGTTTTATGAGATGGGTCCTGTCGCAGCGCGTCCCCGTCCGACCTTTCTGGAGACACTAACCGACTTTGAGGCCCCCCTTG
>CAZKEW010000112.1:0-7436 GCA_964551885.1 uncultured Eubacteriales bacterium | reverse complement strand
CTGACGACGCCCAAGCCCGAGCCTCTTTTTTTGCTGAAACGGACATGATTTTAGGATAAAATATTGAGGAGAAAAAGCCATGGTTGAGAAAAAGCCTTTTGTTCTGGTTATCGACGACGAAGAGGCCATGCGCGACTCCTGCTCCATGATCCTTACCAAGGACGGGTTCAGGGCGGAGACGGCGGAGAACGGCCAGGTCGGTCTGGAAAAAATGAAGGAGATGAAGCCCGACCTCGCCCTGATCGACCTGAAGATGCCCGGCATCAGCGGGTTCGATGTTCTGGAAAAAATCAAGGACATCGACCCGCAGATAATTCCCATCGTGATCACCGGCTACGCCACTGTGGAATCAGCCGTCGAAGCTATGAAGAAAGGAGCTTACGATTTCCTCCCCAAGCCGTTTACGCCCGAGGAACTGCGTATCATCATCAAGCGGGCGTTAGAGAGAAGACGACTGGCCATTGAGGCGGAGATGCTCCGGCGCGAGAAAAAACTCCTGGAGGAAAATTTCATCACCATGGTTACGCATCAGCTCCGCAGTCCACTGGTGGCCATCCAGCAGTATTTTGAAGTCATCCTGGCTGGAATGGCGGGTCAGGTGGAAGAAACCCAGAAAGAAATGATCCTCCGGGCGAGGGAAAGGCTCGAAAGCCTCCTCCGCCTGATCAATGATTGGCTGGATTTAGCCAGAATCAATAAGGGCCAGATCATCGATAAGGTCAAACCTCTGGCTTTAGAGAAACTGCTGGAAAAGCAGGCCGAATTTTTAAAGCCCCTCGCTCAAGAATATGAAGTCACTCTGGAACTCCGACCGGCAGAAAAGCCTGCTTTTGTCCTGGGAGATGAACAAAGTTTGGAGCAGGTTTTTTTGAACCTCATCAGCAACGCCATCAAATACAACAAGCCCAAGGGGTCTGTAGTTGTTGCCCTCCGCGAAGACGAAAATTATATCGTCACGGACGTGAAAGACACAGGAATCGGCATTGCCAAAGAACATCTCCCGTTCCTCTTCGACCAGTTTTACCGGGTCAGCCGGCGGGAAGACCTGGAAACCAAGGGGACGGGCCTGGGGCTCTCGATCGCAAAAAAAATAGTCGAAGCCCACAACGGATCCATCCAGGTCGAAAGCGAGCTCGGACAGGGCTCGACCTTCTCCGTCTGGCTGCCGCGGGCAGAACAACAGCAACGGTGAAAACCCTCCTCCTCGGCCTGGGAAATGAACTCTATGGAGACGACGGTGTCGGCATCCATGTCGTTCGGAAATTGAGGGATGAGGTCAAGAAGAAAAAGAAGCTGGCGGCTCAAGTGGAAGAGGTCGAGATAGAGGAATGCTCGCTTTCGGGGCTGGCCCTTTTGGATGTCATTGTCGGCTACGATAGGCTCATCCTCGTGGATACGATCAAACGGAATGCCCCTGTCCCGGGGAGAACTCATCTCTTGGAGGAAAAACATATCCGTGCCATTCCGGGGCCTTCTCCGCATTATGTCTCCGTCCCGCAGACGATTGCTCTCGGGAAAAAACTGGGTCTTCATATGCCCTCCAGGATCCAAATCATCGCCATCGAAGCTAAAAATATCTACAGCTTGGGCGAAGGGCTCTCCCGGGAGATGGAAGAAAAACTTCCTGCCATTATCCGAAAGGTAAAGGATGTTTTAACGGGCAAATAGAAAATGGAAAAAAAAGAATTCATCGTCCTGGAGGAAATCCTCGGCTCGAACAAGAAAATCGCCTCTGAAATCCGGAAAAAGCTGGAGCAGGAAGGCATCCTGACCGTCAATTTTCTCAGCTCCCCCGGGTCGGGAAAAACATCGCTCCTCGAAAGAATCGTCGAGCACCTCAGAGATCACAAGATGGCTGTCATCGAAGGAGATATTGAGACAGAAAGAGATGCCGAAAGGATTAGGCAAAAGGGAGTCCCAGCCTGGCAGATCACCACAGGGGGCGCCTGCCATCTCGAGGCCAAGATGGTGGCCAGGATTCTCCCTGAAATTCCGGCAGAGACCCATCTTTTGTTCATCGAAAACGTCGGCAATCTCGTCTGTCCGGCAAGCTATGATTTGGGAGAGAGTCTCCGCTGCGTCCTGCTCTCAGCGCCGGAAGGAGATGATAAGCCCAAAAAATATCCCAAGGCTTTCTCGACCGCGGACTGCCTCATCATCACCAAGGCAGACCTCATTCCCCTTCTTCCCTTCAACATAGAGCAGGCCAAAAAAGAAGCCCTGGAGATCAACCCCAGGCTGCACGTTTTCGTCACCTCAGCGCTTAAAGGGGAGGGCATCCAAGAGCTTGTCCAATTTTTTCTCGCCCGCCGGAAAGAACTCATCCAGCGCCATGCATGAACTTTCGATCGTTGCCAGCCTGTTTGAGATCCTGGAGGAAAAAGCAACGGAGCAGCAGGCAAAAAAGGTCATGCTCGTCAAACTCAAGGTAGGAAAGCTGGCAGGAGTGGTCCCGGAGTTCCTGCAGACCGCTTTTGAAATGTATAAGAAAGAAACAATAGCAGAGGAGGCAGTCCTGGAGATAGAAGAAGTCCCCCTCAAGATCAAGTGCCAGAAATGCCAGGCCGAAGTCGAGAGGGAAGATTTTATTTTTATCTGCCCTGTCTGCGGATCAATAGATCTCCGAGCCCTCGCCGGGACAGAGCTTCTCCTCGAGAAAATAGAGTTAGAAATATAAAACCGCTAGCCTATCAATAACCCTTCAAAAATACGATAAAATCGGCAATAATAGGGGACGGTTCTCCTCCGAGAACCGTCCCCTATTAAGTCCGTCATTGCGGGCATTGCGACGAAGCAATCTCAAAAGACTGAAAAGAGCTAAGAATACAGAAGGACGACGTGCTAATTACCTGAATTTACCCTTAAAAATGTACACTATAAAATGATGGACGATAAATATAATAATATCAATTGGATAAAGAAGATTAAAAAATGAAGAAAAATAGCATAGTGTATAATATGTTCACTATTTTGATTATGTCTTCCCTTTTTCATGCCTGTAAAAAACATAGTGTATAAAATCATGGGTAAATTCAGGTAATTAAGGAAGAAGGCGAAGAAAGCGGTCCAGTCCAACGACGAAAATGCCCTTGGCCGCCTGCCTGAGATATCCGGGGACGTCGATGACCTGGATGGCCGCCGGAACACCAAGCCGGTCCTTGAAATAGGCAACGGATGGGCCAGCGGCTTTTTCGTTGATTTTGCATTCCACCAGCATAAACGGCCTGTTTTTTTCGGTGACGACAAAATCCGCTTCCCGGCCGTCCCTTGTCCTTGCGTACATTAAACGGTATTCCCCCTTGCCCCATTCGTTCCACGCGGATACAGCCCTTTGGAGTTGAACGGCGATCAAATTTTCGAACCTTTTTCCCGGATCTTCGTGGACTCCCCAGTCCCAGAAATAGAATTTTTTCTCCTTCAGGATCGATCGTTTCAGCTTCCCGGAAAAAGGAGCGATATGAAATACAAGAAACGCTTTTTCCAGCGCTTCGAGCCAGCTCTGAACAGAGGCATGGGCGCACTGGAGGGTTTCCTTGAGATTGTTCAGGCTAAGGGGGGCGCCGACTCGCTCGGGCAAAAGAAAAACGAGCGTTTGGAGCTTCTGGAGGCTGGTGATTTTCGTCAGATCCCGCAGGTCTTCGTTGGTGATCAGCGAGATGTGGTTGTCTTTCCAGCGAAGATAAAAATCCTTCGTCCCCACGGAGAACGGTTCGGGGAAGCCGCTGACTTCGAATAGTTGAAAGGCCGCCTCCCGGAAGGCCGGCTCCGGTTCATCAAACGGAAGAATCTCCGTCTTGGGATGCCAGGCGGAAGAGATGACGGGAGAGAATCCCGTTAGGTCGTGGGGATGAAGAGGATTCATCCTGAACAGGAAATATCTTCCGACCAAGCTGTCTCCGGAACGGCGATAAAAATCCAGGCGGGCGCTTCCGGTCACGACGAAATGGAATAAGCTTTTCCATTCGTCGTAATAACCTTTGAGGAGATTTTTCCATTTCGGGTATTTGTGGATTTCATCGAAGACGATCCAAGGACGCTTACCCGGAGGAAAGCTTTTATGCGTGGATACAGAGGAGCCGATATTTTCTAGGAAAAAGAGAGGGTCGGCGGCAAATTTTCGACGAAGGCTCAGACTGTCCCAGTTGTGATAGTTATGGAGTTGATTCTGTCTCTCAAGGTGTTTCTGGGCAAGGGTGGTTTTGCCGATCTGTCGTGGGCCGCAGATGAAAGACATCCGGCCGTGAAGAAAATGCGGGTCTAAAGCCCAATGCTGGAGTATGGGTTCTATGGCCACATGACTATTATCTATATTGCTGTAAATTTGTCAAGACTAATTTTCGCCGCTATAGAAAACTGTCATGTCTCATTTTCATGCGAGGAGGCTATTATATATAATGTCTAAAACTTCTGTGATGCTTTTTGCTCCGGCCACAGTGGAAGTTGTTAGTCAGAGAGATGTCGAAAAACCCTGTCAGGGACAGAGCTTCTCCTCGAGAAAATAGAGTTAGAAATATAAAACCGCTAGCCTATCAATAACCCTTCAATTTCCGCAAATATTTGCTCATCTCTAAAATGCTTTTGATGGGAAGCTCCACTGGGGCACGCCGCCACACAAGTTCCACATCCTTTGCACAGAGCCTCATTGACTTTTGATATACATTTCTCTTCCAAAAACTCAATGGCTCCATAAGGACACAGGTTATTGCAAAGACGGCAGCCAGCGCAGAGTTCTGAATCAATAAAAGCCGTAATAGGTTCTATCTCGACTTCGCCTTTAGCTATAGTGGCGAGAATTCGGGCTGCTGCTGAGCTTGCCTGAGCCACAGTATCGGGAATGTCTTTGGGGCCCTGACAGCAGCCTGCAATATGCACCCCATCAGTGGCGGTAGAGGTTGGGTCTAATTTGGGATGCTTTTCCAGGAAAAATCCATCCGGGCTTCGACTTATTGAGAAAAGGCGTTGGATTTTTTCAGCATCAGGTTGAGGTTCAATGGCGTTACAGAGAATGACCCTGTCCACAGGAATTTCTCTGAATTTCCTGATTAAGGTGTCTTCAGAACGGACGAGCAACGTTCCTTCTTGCTCCTTGGGCCGGCCGGATTTGACGACTTCAGTAACTTTTCCGCGGATAACATTTAAAGAATTAGCAATTACAATGCCAAAATCAAGAAAAAACCGGCCCCCCGGAAATTTCTATAAACCATTGAAATTAAAAGGGTACGTAGATTCCAAAATTGCGGCCAGACCTCCCGGAAGAAACAGATTGGGGCGTTTTTCCTCTTTTTTGGGAATTTTTCCCCATGGGGACCTTAATTTGCCGATAGAAAAACGCTTCCTCTGTCATCGCGAGCACCCATCGGGTGCGTGGCGATCCGACGAAGTCGTCGCGAGACATCGAAGATGTCGTGGCGATCTCATGATTATCGTGTAGCATCCTGAGATTCCTCACTTCGCTCGGAATGACCCTTCGGGTCAGATCACTTCGCTTCGCTCGTGATGACATGGTTTTATCGGCAATCTTGGGTGGGGACGGCTCTCGACGAGGACGGTCCCCTTCTATGGTATAATAATGCGCCAATAATTTAAGAGGAGCAGACCATGAAGAGCTTAAAAGAAATCGCCGCTAAATCCGTTCTCACCGAAGACCAGCTGAGAAAACTGGAGCAAATCATCATCAGCCAAGGTCCCTACACCCAGGAAGCCGTGCGCGAGGAGCTGGATTGGTTCTGCGCCGGGCTGGGCATGAACGATTATTATTTCCGGACCTCACCGCTCAAAGCCATCGCCAACCACATTCGGGCCATCAAGGCCGCCGAAATCATCGCCACGATCAAAGAAGAAAAGGTGGTCAAAATCGACCTGGCCACAGAGCATGAAAACGAAGCCATCTATCTCGTTGACGACTATCACTCCCGGGCGCTGGAGGTCGAAAGGCACATCGAGGAGAAATACCCGAACTGCCGCCTCCAATCTTACCGAACCCAGCGCAAGGCCTTGGGCCTCGAACATCTGAGGATGTATGTCGTCTCTATGCCTCAATTTCCTGTGGCTCAGCCCAACCCCGAGGAAACCGACCTTTGCAAGATTGCCGATAAAACATTCCTGGCCACGGCTCCCAAGGAGACCTTTGACCGCTACCAGGCGCTCGTCGATTTAACCAAAAATTGGGAAAGTCCCCATATCGATATAACCCACGTGGCGGGAACAGGAGAGCTGCGCATCACGATCATCACCAAGCGCGATTCAAGCCATCGTTTCTTCTCCAACGTCTCGGACGTGATCAATTCTCACGGCCTGGTCTCCAACCGCAAGTATATCGAGCAGTTCGCCAACGGACGGACTGCTTATGCTTTCTATCTCAAAGATATTAAGAGCCAAGCGCTTATCCAGGACCTGGTCGAGGATATGAGCCTGATCTATGTCATCCCCGAATCTCCGCTTTCCAGCCTCTTCCGGGAAAGCAAGCTCACGGCTCAGGAAACTGTCTTTGCCGTCTCGGCCTGGAGCTTCGCCCATCAATTTTTGACCGGCTATAATGAAGAATACCTGCGCCTGGCCGAGGCCCTCAAAGACTCGCCCGAACTCCTGGGCATTCTGCGCAACTTGAAGACCAAGTTGGTCAAGGACACCTACACCGAGCAGAGGGTCTGGGAGGCTTTCATGGAAAATCATGAATACATCAAGAGGCTTTTTCGGCTCTTCGACAAGAAATTCAACCCCGCCTCCAAAGACAGGGATATCAAGAAAGAGCTGGAGGAGGTGAAAAAAGAAATTTGCCGGAATATTCCCGTCGAAATTGACCGGGACATCTTCCTGGCCGTGACTCAGTTCATCGATTCGATCCTGAAAACGAACTACTATCTCAAAGAAAAGACTTCGCTCTCCTACATGTACAACCCCCAATTCCTGAACAAAGTCGATTACCCTGTGATTCCCTTTGGGGTCTTCCATATCATCGCCGCTGAAATGCGAGGTTTCCATGTCCGGTTCCGCGACATCGCCCGCGGCGGTATTCGCATCGTCCGCTCGACTAACCTGCAGAATTATCTCAACAACTCTGATTTTATCTTCGACGAGAACTACAACCTGGCGCTCACCCAGCAGAACAAAAACAAGGACATCCCGGAAGGAGGCTCCAAGGGGACGATCCTCCTCCGCTGGGCTCAGCAAAACCGTGCCGATGAGGCCTTCAAGAAATACATCGACGGCCTGCTCGACCTGATGCTGCCGGATGAGGGGATTGTCGATTCTTATGGAAAAGAAGTCCTGCTCTTCCTCGGCCCTGATGAAGGGACAGCGGAGCTCATGGAATGGGCGGCCCAAAGGGCCAAGGTCCGCGGCTATCGCTACTGGAGATCCTTCTCCACTGGAAAACCTGTCTTTATGGGCGGCATACCCCATGACCTCTATGGCATGACCACCAATTCCATCCACCA
>CAZKEW010000111.1:0-7513 GCA_964551885.1 uncultured Eubacteriales bacterium | reverse complement strand
GAAAGAGAAACGACGAAGCGGAAAGAGGCCGGTTTTCTGTTGATCATGGAGCACAAGGAGGTTTTTAATGATGAATAAAACTGTAGATATATATCTTCCCCTGGACAGCCGCGAAGGTCCAAACAAAGTCATCTGGCCTGTGGCCATGAGACAGCTCAAGGAGCTCAACCAGGTCATCAAAAAATGCGGCTGGATGTCCCATGTCCTCAACCCCACCAAACCTGTGTCCAGCGTCGCCGAAGGGATGCGGGTGATCAAAAAAGTCAAGGGCGAGAGGTTTATCAATTTCATGGCCGGCTGGGCTTATCCCGATTTTTCCATCAGCCCGATGTGGCAGCTTCCGGCTGACGTTCCCAAGCTGCTTCTCGGGAGCGCCAGCCAGGATTTCCCGGGCAATGTCGGGCTCTTTGCCGCAGCTTCGGGGACAGCCCACGTCGGGATCAAGACGGACCGGCTGTTTATCGAGAAGTTTGAAAAGCACAGCGACTATGCCGATGCCATAAATGCATTTCTCAATAAAGGCCAATACCGGCCGGCCTATCCCAAGACCATCGACGTGGCGGTCGGCGAGAAGCATCGGCAGAAGGCTAAAAGAATCAAAGAAAAACTCAAGGGCTCGATCTATGGCGCAGTGGGGCCGCGTTCTATGCAGATGTGGAACAAGATCTCCGAAGCAGATTTTCTGAGATATTTCGGTATCGCCAGGGAAGGGTTTGACGGGCTGCGGGTTTTGAAAATGGCGGAGCGGGTTCCCGACAAGCGCGCCGAGCGGGCTATGAACTTTCTTATCCACAAAGGAATGGACCTCCGGTTTGGGCCGAACCCGAAAAAGCGCCTCACCCAAAAGATGGTTATTTTCCAAATGAAGGTCTATTTTGCCTTTCTCGAATTGCAGCGACAGTTCGGGCTTGATTTTATCGGAGTCCAGGACCAATTAGACTGGATCGAGCACTACCCCGCCACAGACCTCACCCTCGGGATTCTCAACAACAGGTTCAGGCCCGAGTCTGACGGCGAGACGGTGGTGGCTGCAACCGAAGCGGACGACGGCGCCGCGCTGACCATGCAGCTCCTGAAGCTCTTGAGCGGCGGCCAGCCGGTGGGGTTTAACGACCTCCGTTATTGGGATCCCGAGAAGGGACTTTACTGGTTCGTTAACTCCGGTGCCCTGGCTCCATTCTTTGCTTACGGCAGAAATGATTCCCTGTCCGGCTCGTGGTCGGAGCGGCAGACGTACATGTACTTCAATCAAGGAGGCGGCACCTGTTCCTGTGTTGTGCGCGTGCCGGGAGTCGTCACCTGGGCCCGCTTTTCCTATCGAAATCACAAAATCTATCTGGCGGCCGGCCGCGGCGTCACCGATGTCCCTACATACGAGGAATGGAAAGAACGCTCGAAGACATGCAACCCCGAGTGGCCTCATTGGTACCTGAAGCTCTGCGGCCGGGTCGAGTGGAAGGCGAATTCCAATCATCCGATCACGGTCCTCGGAGATTATCTGGCCGATCTCAAAGCCGTCGCCGAAGAACTGGGCATTCCCTTCGAATGCTATGACTACCGCACGCCGGAGGAAATCCAGAAGGGCGCGCGGCTATAAAACCACATCGGCGCGTGTAAGAGCAAGAGAGGGGACGGTTCTCATCGAGAACCGTCCCCGATTACCTATGCACAATTGATTCCCTCTTGTCTTTTATTTATAATTGGTAACCTTGATCTTTGATGATCTATTAGGAAAGGAGGTTCCCATGAAAAAAGTGTTTGCCGTTTTCTCTCTGATCCTGGTGCTGACCGTCTTTGCCAGCGCGGATATTTACATCAAAACCAAGACGCACACCGATGCCTTTTCCGTGATGGGACAGAGCCAGCCGGCCAAAGACGAGACGACTGAACAGTGGTTCGGAGATGACAAGTTTGCTCTAATCAGCGCGGAAATGGCTTCCATCGTCGATTTGAAGAAGAATGTGATGTATTTGATCAACCCCAAGGAAAAAACATATGTGGAGACGCCGTTGCCACTTGATATAATGAAACTGTTCCCGCCCGAAATGGCCCAGATGATGTCCCAGATGATGAAGATGACCGTGACCGTGACTCCCAACGGTCAGACCAAGACCATCGGCCAGTGGAACTGTTCCGGATACGACGTCTCCATCCAGATGATGATGATGCCGATGAAGATGACGGTCTGGGCGACGACCGATGTTCCTTTTGACCTGGATAAGTTTGCCAAAATGTATGTCAACGTACTCAAGGCTCAGATGCGGCTCGATGATGCAGCGGTCGAAGAGATGATGAAAGTTAAAGGCTACTGGATTGCCACGGAGACAACAGGCGAGGTTATGGGCGCTAAAATGAGGAGCACGACTGAAGTCATCGAAATCGCCAAAAAGACCCCTGATGCCTCTGTTTATTCTGTGCCTGCAGGGTACACCAAGCAAGATACGCTGAGCATGAAGGATATGCAGCGAAGATAAGCGCTCGCGGCGCGGATGGAAAAAGTCAGCCGCCTCAACCCTCTGCTGGAAATCCTGCGAAGCTCTTCCGGCCGCCTCCAAAAAGTCTTAATCCAGAAGGAAAAGGGCCCGGGAAAGATCGCTGAAGTCATCCGCTTAGCCAGATCAAACGATATTCCTTATATTTTTGTCCCAAAGTATAAGCTCGACCTTCTGGCTCCAGGCCACCAGGGCGTCGTGGCTTTCCTTTTGGCCAAAGAGTTTTCCTCGCTCGAAGAAATTTTGGCGGGCGCGAAGAATCCATTTCTCGTTCTCCTCGACGAGATTGAGGACCCGCAGAACTTGGGAGCCATCATTCGTAGCGCCGAAGGTGCCGGTGCGGACGGGATCATTCTCCCCGAAAGACGCTCTGCCAGCCTGACGGAGGCAACTCTCTCAGTCTCTGCCGGAGCAACTGAGCACCTCAAAATCGCCAGGGTAAAAAACCTGTCCCAAACTATGGATGACCTCAAAAAGCAGGGCCTCTGGCTTGTGGGCGCGGAAGGCGGCAGCCGGGAGCTGTGGTATGACTTTGATTATACTGTCCCGATCGGAATAGTATTAGGCTCCGAGGGCAAAGGATTGCACCGCCTTGTCAGGGAAAAATGTGACAAGGTCCTCTCCATTCCTCTCTTCGGCCGCCTGAATTCTCTCAACGTGGCCGCAGCCGCCGCCGTTTTCTTTTTTGAAGTCGTCCGCCAAAGAATGCCTCGAAGAAATGAATAAATCCAGTGCCAAATTCGCATGCCTGGGAGCTAGACACTTTTCAACGCCATAATTGTCAGCTTGACAATATTTTCCCCACCCCTATAGAATAATCGGGTAAATTAATCCCGCTCTCCTTGAAAGCCGATGAGCAAAGAAGAAGATTTTTATCAACTCGAAAAGGGCATTCTCTCCCTAAAAGGCCAAATCGATGAACTCCAATCCGCTGATGACCCCGGCAAAAAAGACAAAATTGCCGGCCTCAGAGCCCAGATAGAAAAGGAATGGGCCCAAATTTGTCCCCGGCTGACTGCATCCCATATCGTCCAAATCGCCCGCCATCCCCAGAGGCCTTACACCCGGGATTACATCGCCAACCTCGTCGAGGATTTCATTGAAATCCACGGCGACCGCCGCTTTGCCGACGATCCGGCCATCGTCGCCGGATTGGGCTTCTACAAAGGCAAGACTACGGCGTTCATCGGCCACCAAAAAGGAAGGACAACGCGGGAAAGGATCGAGCGCAATTTCGGCCAGCCCAACCCCGAAGGCTACAGGAAGGCGTTAAGAGTAATAAAGTTAGCCGAAAAATTCGGTTTTCCGATTGTCACCCTAATCGATACGCCCGGCGCCTACCCGGGCATCGGCGCCGAGGAACGCGGCCAGGCTGAGGCCATCGCTTATAACCTCAAGGAGATTTCTACCCTGAAAGTCCCGGTTGTCAATGTGATCATCGGCGAAGGAGGCAGCGGCGGAGCCCTGGCCATAGGCGTCGGCGATATGCTCATGATGCTCGAATATTCTTTCTACTCCGTCATCTCGCCGGAAGGCTGCGCCGCCATCCTCTGGAAAGAACAGAGCGCTGTGGCCAAGGCCGCCGAAAATTTGAAAATCCGGGCCCAGGACCTTCTGGAAATCGGCATCATCGACAAGATTATTCCCGAGCCTGCCGGCGGCGCCCATATCGACCTCGAGCAGACTTTTAAGAATGTGGACAAGCACATCAGCCAAGCCTTGAAAAAGCTCGAGCAAAAACCTGTGGAAGAAATGATCGAGGAGAGATACCAGAAATTCCGCAAAATGGGAGTTTTCACCGAGAAGTGAGCGAACAAAGGCAGGAGCGAGAGTCTGTTTCCGCCGTCAAGGGGACAAAGGACATCCTCCCCCAGGAAGCCAAAAACTGGCAGCGGGTGGAGAGCATCGCCAAGAATATATTCGAGCTTTACGGCTACAAGGAAATCAGGACTCCTGTGTTTGAAGCCACGGAGCTTTTCGAGAAAGGGACCGGCCAAACCTCAGACATCGTCATCAAGGAGATGTATACGTTTCGAGATAAAGGCGGCCGCTCCATTACCCTTCGCCCGGAATACACGCCCTCTGTTGTGCGGGCCATTATCGAGCACAGGCTCTATCTCCAGCCCGAGCCGTTGAGGTTTTACTTCACCGGCCCGATGTTTCGTTACGGCAAGCCTCAGAAGGGACGCTACCGCCAGTTCCACCAGGTCGATATCGAGGTCTTCGGAGAAAGCGACCCGGCCATTGACGCAGAAATTATCGAGATGGCGGATTATCTCCTCAAGGAGCTGAATGTCCAGGAGACCGAGATTCTGGTCAACTCTGTGGGCTGCGATAAGTGCCGGCCGGCTTACCTGAAAGAACTCCGGAGTGCGGCCACGGCCGTTTCGGCATCCCTCTGTGCCGACTGCCAGAGAAAAATAAATACCAATCCCCTGCGGATTTTCGACTGCAAGGTGGAAACCTGCCAGGAACTCTCTCGCCGCTTTCCCGAAATCACCGGCTATCTCTGTGCCGAATGTGAGGACCACTTCCGCCGATTCCGCTCCTACCTCGACCTCTATCAAATCCGTTACAGGATAGAGCCGCGCCTTGTCCGCGGCATCGATTACTACACCAAAACCACGTTCGAGATTACGACTTCGAAGCTGGGAGCCCAGAACGCCATCCTCGGCGGTGGAAGATACGACAATATGATGAAAGAATTCGGCGGGCCTGACATCTGCGGCATCGGGTTTGCTATGGGGATGGAAAGGCTTCTTTCCGTCGCCAAACTGGAGAAAAAGGCTGAAGAGTTCCTTTATCTCGCCTACATGGGGGATGAAGCCAAGAAAGAAGCCATTGAATTGGCCCGGTATTTAAGGCGGCAGGGGGTGCAGTGCCTGCTGGAGTTTAAAGACCGGAGCCTCAAGAGCCAACTCAGCCGGGCCAGCAAACTCCAGGCAGCCTGGGTCTTGATCATCGGTGAGGTCGAAATTAAGAAGCGGCGATACCAACTGAAAGAGATGAAGACGGGCGCACAAAAAGAAGCCAGGAAAGAGGAAATCCTCGCCATCCTCCGCCAATCCAGCCCTTAAAAAGAAGAAGGTCATCTCCCGAAATTAAATAGCGAGACGAAAATGGAAAGCAAAATTCCGAATCAACCTCAGAAGTGGCAGAGGACAACATACTGCGGGCTCATCCGGCCGGGGCATGAGGGAAAAGAAGTGACGCTCTTCGGCTGGGTCCAGCGACAGCGGGACATGGGAAACCTTCTCTTTATCGACCTCAGGGACCGGGAGGGTATCGTCCAGGTCGTTTTCTCGTCGGATAGACAAGACCTCCTCGAAGCCGCGAAAAAAATCCGTCCCGAATATGTGGTCGCCGTGAAAGGCTTTGTGAGGAAAAGAGAAGCAAGATCCGTCAACCGAGAGATGGCCACAGGAGAAATGGAAGCGGAAGCCAGAGAGGTCAAAATCCTCAACGTTTCCGGAGTGCCTCCGTTCCAGGTCTCCGACCCGGCCCAAGCCACAGAAGAGCTTCGGTTTAAATATCGCTACCTCGACTTGCGCCGGCCCTCGATGCAGCGGAATATCCGCCTGCGGCACGAAGCGTCTCTGCGAGTTCGCAACTTCCTGGCGAGCCAGGGTTTTCTCGAGATCGAGACGCCTTTCCTGACTAAATCCACACCTGAAGGGGCCAGGGATTACCTCGTCCCCAGCCGCATTTACAAAGGCCGGTTTTACGCGCTGCCTCAATCTCCCCAAATCTTTAAGCAGACTCTGATGATCTCCGGGTTCGACCGCTATTTCCAGATCGTGCGCTGCTTCCGGGATGAAGACCTGAGGGCCGACCGCCAGCCTGAATTCACTCAGGTTGATGTCGAGATGAGTTTTGCCGACAGGGAGGATCTCTTTTCTATCATCGAAGCTTTGATGGCTTCTGTCTTTGAGGCGATCGGAGAAAAAGTCAAAACCCCGTTTCCGCGGCTCTCTTACCAGGAAAGCATGGAAAAGTACGGCACGGACAAGCCGGACCTGCGTATTAAGGCTGAAATCATCGACCTCACCGCTGAGGCTTCTCATCTTCAACCCGAAGTCATCCGCAAAGTCGTGGCGTCGGGAGGTGTGTTGAAGGGGCTTAAAGTGCTGAAAGGAGCCGGATTATCGCGAAGCCGGCTGGAAAAAATCGGCCAGAAAGCCCAGAGCTTCGGAGCCCAAGGAATCATTTGGCTGAAGAAGCAAGAAGGCTTCAAGTCCTCATTGAAATTCGAAGAGCAAGAAGCCAGGCTTATCTGGGAGAAGTTGCAGGCCGGAGAAGAAGACCTCGTTCTGCTCGTCGCTGACCGCAGGGAGGTCGCTTTGGCAACTCTGGGAGGCTTAAGAAAAGACCTTCTCCAGAGCCAAGCAGAGAAAGGAATTGCCTTTGCCTGGGTCACTGATTTCCCGCTTTTCGAATGGAGCGAGGAGGAAAAGAAGATCGTCTCCGTGCATCACCCCTTCACCTCTCCTGTCGATGAAGATTTACCTCTTCTCGAGAAAGAGCCCCTCCGCGTCAGGGCCAAAGCTTATGACCTGGTGCTCAACGGCTATGAGATCGGCGGAGGCTCCATCCGAATTCACGATTTCGGCCTGCAGAAGAGGATCTTCACGTTTCTCGGGCTAAGCGATAAAGAGACCGAGGAAAAGTTCGGTTTTTTCCTGGAAGCCCTCGGTTATGGAACCCCTCCTCATGGCGGGATTGCCCTCGGGTTTGACCGCATCGTCATGCTCTTGGCAGGAGAGGAATCCATCCGCGAAGTCATCCCCTTTCCCAAGACGACGAGCGCGCTCTGCCTGCTGACAGGCTCGCCCTCAGAAGTGAGCGATAGACAACTGGATGAATTGGGTCTAAAACTGAAAAAATAGCTTATATTCCTTAGCCTTTCTTCACTAACGAATTTTCCTTCTTCAGAGCTGTGTACATAATTTTTTGAAGCTCTGCCACGAAGAGAACTTTCTCTGATTTTAGTGGATTCGCTTTGGCAAATGTCAAGGGAGGCA
>CAZKEW010000110.1:3337-7801 GCA_964551885.1 uncultured Eubacteriales bacterium | reverse complement strand
GGAATCGGCTTGTACTTTCTCATCTGGAGATGAAGGGTGATTATAGGGAAGCCAAAAAAGAAAGGAGATGACTAAAATGTATGAGAAGACAATAGGCTTTATCGGGGGCGGGAGGGTGACCCGGATCATATTGGAAGGATTTAAAAGAAAGAATCTTTCATTTAAGGAGGTTGTCGTCAGTGATATCAATCCGGAAGCCCTAAAACATTTAAAAGCAAAGTTTCTCGATATAACAGTTGCTCCTGACAACAATCCTTTACCGGCTTCAGGCGACATCGTGTTTATGGCCCTCCATCCGCCGGCGGTGCTGCCGGCTCTTGATGAAATCAAATCTTCTTTGAAACAAGAGGCCGTCCTTATCTCTCTGGCGCCGAAAATAGCCATTTCAAAAATATCGGAACGGCTTGAGGGCTTCAAAAAAATCGTCCGGATGATTCCTAACGCCTGCTCGATTATCAACTGTGGTTATAATTCTATCGCCTATTCTCCATCGCTGGATGAATCGGAGAGAAAGCATTTAATGAAGATCCTGGCTATCCTTGGGGACTGTCCCGAAGTTGATGAGGATAAGCTTGAAGCCTACGCCATTCTGGCTGCGATGGGACCCACCTATCTCTGGTTTCAGCTTTATGAGTTGGAGAAAATCGGCACGTCATTCGGATTGACTGCGCAGGAAGTCCGAAGCGCAGTTGCCCGCATGGCAGAAGGAGCAGCGAGGACCATGGTTGAATCTGATTTAACGCCCGAAGACGTTATGGATCTAATACCGGTCAAGCCGCTGGAAGAAGAGGAAGAGACAATCAAGAGCCTTTATCGATCAAAACTCGAAGGGCTTTATAAAAAATTGAAGGCTTGATTGAAAACCAGAACTTCATGAACAAGGAGATTCAAAATGACTGAAAAGGTCGCAGCCAGACTTTCTATTCTGGATAGATTTCTGACTGTCTGGATATTCCTGACCATGGCCGTTGGAGTGCTCTTGGGATATGTTTTCCCGGGCATCGTCGGGTTCATAAATAAATTCCAGGTGGGCACGACCAATATGCCGATTGCCATCGGCCTGATCCTGATGATGTACCCTCCCCTCGCTAAGGTCAAGTATGAGGAACTGGGAGATGTCTTCCGCAACGTCAAGGTGCTTTCCCTTTCCCTGGTGCTGAATTGGATCATCGGCCCCATCTTGATGTTCGTGCTGGCCTTAGTATTTCTCCATGACCGCCCTGAATACATGTACGGCCTCATCATGATCGGGCTGGCGCGCTGCATCGCCATGGTCATCGTCTGGAATGACCTCGCCAAAGGGGACACGGAATATGCCGCCGGACTGGTGGCCTTCAACTCCATTTTCCAGGTCATCTTCTATTCCGTCTTCGCTTACATTTTTATCACCAAAGTTCCCGCCTGGTTCGGGCTCAAGGGGACTGTTGTTGACGTGACCATGGGTCAGATAGCAAAAAGTGTGTTCATCTACCTCGGCATCCCCTTCATCGCCGGAATGATCACGCGTTTCAGCCTTATCAAGATAAAAAATCGCCAGTGGTATGAGCAGAAATTCATCCCGAAGATCAGCCCGATTACTCTTATCGCGTTGCTCTTTACAATCCTGGTTATGTTTTCTCTCAAGGGCGAGTATATCGTCAAGATCCCTTTGGATGTCGTCCGGATTGCCATTCCCCTCGTTTTCTACTTCGTCCTTATGTTTTTCGTCTCATTTTATTTGGGACGGAAGGCCGGGGCGAATTACCCGATCACTACCACCTTATCGTTCACTGCAGCCAGCAACAACTTCGAGCTGGCCATCGCCGTCGCGGTCGCCGTATTCGGTATTCATTCAGGAGAAGCCTTCGCCACGGTCATCGGCCCGCTGGTTGAAGTGCCGGTCCTCATCGGACTAGTCAACGTTGCTTTGTGCTTTCAAAGAAAATATTTCAGCAGCGCAAAAATAGAATAATGTCAGGATAAAAGATTTTTGCAAGGAGGAACAATGTTTAAGAAAATATTGGTGGCAACGGATTTATCCAAAGCTTCCGATGCAGTAGTAAATTGTGGACGAGGCCTGAAATTGTTAGGGGCGGAAGAAGTCGTTCTTTTCTACGCTCTGGGCATAAAACACATTGACTCGCTCAAATATGTTTTGAAGGATCTGGTTGAACCCCAGCTATTGAGACAGAAGAAAGTATTAGAAGGCCAGGGACTTGATGTAAAGCTGGAAATTGCTCCTGGTATTCCCTCCGAAGAGATCAACCGGGTCGCTGAAGCAAAAGACGCTTCAATGATTGTGATGGGAACTCATGGCGAAAGCATGCTCGAGCATGCGCTGTTTAGATTCGGCCGGACAACTTCTGAGGTATTGCATCATCATAAAATACCGCTCTTGCTGGTAAGAACTATTGTATCAGAAGCAAATGGAGAAAAGTGTGTTAAACCTTCCTGCACAGACTTCAGGGAGCGTATTCTTCATCCGACAGATTTCTCGGATACCGCCTTTCGAGCGTTCATCGTCGTCGAAAAAATAGTTGAATACGGCTGCAAAAAAGTAACTCTGTTGCATGTTCAGGAGAAAACGAACATTGAGAAGTATTTAAAAGACAGGCTGGATGAATTCAACAAAATCGACAAAGAACGGCTTGAATTACAGAAGAAAAAACTTCTAGAAAAAGGAGCCGAAGATGTTGAAATTAAAATTCCTTATGGGATTCCGACTAGTGAAATTTTAGAAGAAGCAAAACAGGGGTATTCAGTTATTGTGATGGGCAGCCAAGGTCGAGGGTTCATAAAGGAGCTTTTCCTGGGAAGCGTCAGTCATAGTGTTGTGAGAAATACGAATATTTCGGTGCTTTTGATCCCAGCACTGCGATAGCCGGCCATTAGATCTTAGCTGGTAGCCGTAAGGACATCGCTAAGCGATTCTTAATGAGTGAAACCGTAAGGACATCGATAACTGATCGGCCTTCAAGCGATCGGATCAACGACCTTTCCGACAAACGGAAATGAAAACGTCTTAATGACCTTCCCCTCGAACTTTACGAAGACTCTGCGGTGGTGCGTCGAGAGCGCGGCCTTGCTGACACGTGAAAGGAGAAAGATGATGCGCGCCGGCTTTCCTCAGACCTCGGCTGTCTCCTTTGCCGAGGTGAGCATCTTCGCAAAGATCATTCTATAAACGGACACTCAATTGTGTTAGAATATTCCTCGGTTTTCTCCCCGATGGAAAATGATTAAAAATTCTCAGGCCCTGAGGCGTCTTGAAAGAAAATTGGCTCATGAACAGAAGGCAGATTTTGCTAAAAACCTTCGCCTTATCGACGCTCTCTATGAAGAGGCTGCTCTCCTCGGGGCGTTTCCTTTGAAAGACCCCTTGGCCGGGTTGGAGGTAGATATCGCGATCGCCGAGGTGGTGAACAATGTTTCAAAATCTGCTTAAGAAAACAGCCCGGGCCTTAAACAAGCATAGCATTCCCTACATGATCATCGGGGGACAGGCCGTTCTTCTCTACGGCGAGCCGAGACTAACCAAAGACATCGACATCACTCTCGGCATAGGCATAGAAGGATTGACTCGAATCGCCAAGGTCATCAGTGCTCTTTCCCTGAGGACTCTTGTTTCGAACATGGAAGAATTCGTGCGGGAGACTATGGTCCTTCCCGTGCTAGACGAGAAGAGCGGCATCAGGGTCGACTTCATCTTTTCCTTTTCTCCTTATGAAAGACAAGCGATCAGAAGGGCTAAAGGAATCATGATCGGCCGGACAGAGGTCAAGTTCGCTTCGCTCGAAGATGTTATCATCCATAAGATCATCGCCGGACGCCCCCGGGATATGGAGGACGTCGAGACCATCCTCATCAAGCACCAGGAGTATGATTCCGGTTACATCGAAAAATGGTTAAGAGAATTTGATGAATCGTTGAGACGAGATTTCAGAGAAAGATTCGCCCGGCTGCTGAACGGGCTCAAATAAGAGCAACCCATCAAGATTGGCCCGTTTTTTGATTCTTGTCTCCTGCTAAAGCTTGCTCGAGAAATGGGTATCCCGTATCAAACCTTAATGAATTTGTATCTTAGAGAGTGTGCTGCTTCAAATAAAAGACTCTCTATGCTGGGGGTGAACACTGATTCGATCACCGAAGGTCTGGGTTGAGGCGATAATGCCGGGGACAAGCACCCGATTGTTTAAATTTATACCACAATTGTGGTAATATTTATTACGTGAATAGCTATGATACTTTGAAATGTCTGTTTACATCTAAGATCAGGATCAAATTGCTCGACATTTTCCTGAGGACTTCCGGTGGCAGATTCTATGTCAGAGAGCTTGGCCGAGTCTTGGGAGAAGAGGCAAAAAACGTCAGCAGGGAATTAAAAAATTTAGAAGCCTTAGGGTTATTGAAAAGTCAAATCCAGGGCAATTTGAAATTTTATTCGGTTGATGAATATTTCCTGTTGTATCCAGAATTGAGGTCGAT
>CAZKEW010000110.1:0-3237 GCA_964551885.1 uncultured Eubacteriales bacterium | reverse complement strand
GTTCGTGTCTAAAGTATAATATATCCCGATTTCGTCAGGAAATCTTATACCTCAGTCTGAAAAGACCTCTCGGGCGGTACCATGGACGATAAAGAATTGATCCGGAAAGTTGCCGAAAAAGACCATCCGGCTTTCAAAATGCTCATCGATCGTTATCAAACTCTGGTCTTGAACACGTGCTTCAATTTCCTTAACAATCGCCAGAACGCCGAGGATGTGGCTCAGGAGGTTTTCCTCCAGGTTTACAGGTCGGCCGGAAAATTCCGCCACCAGTGCCGTGTTTCGACCTGGGTATACCGGATCACGGTCAACCGCTGCCTGAATTTTATCCGGGACAACAGCAGGTTCCGCTGGCTCGACAGCCTCAGTCGGATTCTTGGGAATGAACACCAGAAGGGACAGGCCGTCTGGTCGTCGAGCGCCGACTATCCTGAGTCCGCTTTCAGAGAGAACGAAACAAGAACACTCATCCAAAAGGCCATTGCCTCTCTTCCCGAAAAGCAAAAAACCATGTTTATCCTGAACAAGTATGAAGGCTGTTCCTATCAGGAGATTGCGGAGGTCTTGGATGTCTCGCTGTCATCTGTGGAGGCCGGCCTTCACCGCGCCAAAAGCAACCTCCAAAAAAAGCTGGCCCCCCATTTCAAAAAAATTGAGGAGGGCCGCAAGTTATGACGCCAATCTCGTGTCAAATAATATGAAACCAAAAGCGAAGATGAATTTCATGGGTAAAACCGACTGCAAAATCGTCGCCAAAAACCTGATCGCAATCGTCGAAGAACATATTCCGGATGGGATGCTCGGAGATATCCGGGCCCATCTAAAATCCTGCGAAAGGTGTGCGCTCCTTCTTCAGAATTTCACTCAGGTCTGGGAAAACTTGGCTCAAAAGGAAAAGATTGAGCCTTCTCCTGCTTTTTCTTCAAGCCTGATGAAAAGGATTGAAGCGTATGATCAACATGGAACCGGCATGAAGGATACGCTCTTCACCACCCGGCGTTTTCTTCGTCCTGCGGCTTTGACCGTCCTCCTTCTTGCCGGAATTCTCGCTGGATATGAGATGGGAAATATATCGGAGAATGAAGGGCGGTCCGCCGCTCCTACGGCAAGTTTCAAAGAAAGCGCTTTTGATGAATCATTCATCAGCACATATCTCAGAAACTTTGAAGACTTCCCCAAAGGTTCTATTGCTGATTTTTATCTCAGTCATCAAATTCCAGAGAGAGAAGAGAAAGAATGAAAAATAAACTCCTAACTTTCGGATTAATCCTTTTATTTGTCGTCAATATCTCCGCGCTGGTGACATTTGCTTACAACCGCTGGGTGAAGCCGCCAAGCAAGTTCCATCCCCCGAGCTCGGTCGAATCGGCACCCCTGATGCCAAGGCAACTCTCTTTGAGCCATGAACAATTGAAGTGTTTTGGAGATATCAGGTCTTCTTATGAAGCCGAAATCCAAGAAATTCAGGCTCAAATACAGGAGAAAAGAAGGACGTTGGTGGGGGAGATGAAAAAAGACTCTCCGGATATGGCTTCGATCGACAAACTTATTGAGGAGATAAGCCGGCTTCAGGTGGAAATGCAGAAGAAGGCCGTCCTGAATCTCTTTAAAGAAAAGGAAGTCTTGACTCCTGAGCAGCGGGAGAAATTTTTTCGCCTGTTTGAGGACCATGTCTGTCCTCAACAAAAAAATCATTACCGGGACCCTTTGAGACCTGAGGAGGAACGCTGTCCCGAGGGTGAAGAGAAAGGGCCGAAATTCAGAGATAATCAGGATTGTTTCAATTTATTTTAAGGAGGCATATAAAATGAGGACACTCAAGTCGAAGACAACGGTTTTGATCGGGCTGGCGCTCATCTTGGCTTTCCCATTGCTGGCCCAGAAGTCAGGCGCCGAGCGTTGCGGGAAGGCTTGCGGGATTCCTGATCTGACAGCCGAGCAGACAACGAAAATTCAGACGCTGAGGCTCGAGTTCGAGAAAGCCATTCTCGCTCTCCAGACCGATTTGAAAACAAAGCGGCTCGAATTTCGCGGGCTGATGATGGAGCGCGCCGACCAGAAAAAACTCGAGGCCAAGATTGATGAGATGGCCAAGGTTAGCGCCGATATCCAGAAGAAAGCCCTTGCCCATCGGAACGAAATTCGCAACCTGCTGACTGATGAGCAGAAGAAATTCTTTGACCAGAAATGTTCAGGTATGGGCTGCGGGGGCGGGATGGGTTGCGGAAGTGGATGCCAGGAACGCGGGTGCGGAAGCCATGGAAAAACAAGGATGGGACATGGCGGCCACGGCTCACGCCAATGCGGATCCCCAAAAGACGAGTGCAAAAAATAGCTTACCGGTTATTCTTCGATAAAGGCGTCAATAAGCCTGGTTATTTCTGCAGGACAATCTCTTTGACGTTGTTGTCCCAATTGTTTTCCTTGACGTTGGCCCGGCTGTCGATCTCGAAGCGGAGGGTGACCGAGTCCTTGCCGGCCGGGAATTTATCGAAGGGCACAGTGGTGACCACGTTGAATTTTTGAAGCGGCGCGGGGAAATCGCCGAAGCTGGTCATCGCCAGGTAACCCTGGTACTCATACTTCTCGCCGTTGAGGTACCACCAGAATCCGAAAGTGGGGTTGCCGGTGGTGTTGCCTGCATTCTCGCATTCGGCCGTAATTCTGTAGACGTCTTTGCCTGCGAGGCTGATCTTTTCAGGCGTGAGGCTGTTTACCCTGAGGTCAGGCTGAGGCGGGAACACCCCGCAGAAAGGCATGACCATGACCGCCGTGTTGTTCCCTTCATCTTCTTCCTGAATTTTGTCCTCCGGGTCAACGGTGAGTTTAATCTGACAGCTCATCAGATTCGGCGATGCGGTAATCGGTATCGAGGGCGATAGCCAGCTCTGTGCCTGAAGCGAAGTCTGCAGAGCTTATGGAAAAATCTGGATCGACAGTCTTGGTTTCCCCAGGCTGAAAGTCGCCGGGGCTTATCTCCCTCTCGGCCAGCACCGGCATGGCACCCTTCCGAAGGAGATAGACCTTGTAACGGAACGGCCGGCGCAGCTCCTGTGTTCCGCGGTTGGCCACTCGGATGAAGAGTTTTCTACTGCCCTAGGCGTCAGGCGCGGAAAGACATGAATTATCGTAATCCGGGACCAAATCGACGCCCGCGGTGCCGCTTGCAGCGGCAGGAGGCTGGCAGCTTCCGAAGTTGAATTCATAGGTGTTTTTGTTCTCATCCGTTTCCGGAAT
>CAZKEW010000109.1:0-7862 GCA_964551885.1 uncultured Eubacteriales bacterium | reverse complement strand
TCAGCCGGGAGCGAATCCTTTTCAGCCCTCCCAATATTACGGATTTGGAGATAACGAGCCCGAGCCTCCTATTGAAAAAAAGGGGCTTGTCCCCTAGAATGGAGTGTTGTCTTGAAGATAATGAACTTCCAGCAGAGCTTTAAAAAATTTCTCGACCTCCCTTTGCGGATGAAGTTTATCCTCAGCTTCCTCGTCGTTATCTGCTTTGGAGGAATTGTTTCGCTTTTCTTCGGCACTCGCCTCGAGCACCGGACGATTTTTTCCCTAGCCCAGGCTAAAGTCAGGCATGACCTGGCTTCTGCCTGGATGGTCTATAACGAGAAGCTGAACGATATCCGGGACATCGTTTATCTAAATGCCACCCGCGATTCTATCCAGAAGGCTCTGCTCGCCGGCGACAGGGAGGCCCTCGAGCGGACCCTCGGCCGAGTGCTCCGAGATTTCAGTCTGGATGTGTTGACTATAACCGACGAGCAGGGAAAGGTCGTCCTCCGCACGGCCCGGCCCGACTTATCCGGCGATGACGAATCCAATGATGCGCTTGTCAGCCGGGCTCTCCGAAAGGAGACCGTCACCGCCACCGAAATTATCCCCCGCAGCGAATTGCTCAAGGAAGGGAAGGATTTCGCCGAGCGCTCTTATCTTCAATTCATCCCCACGCCCAAAGCGGCCTACCGGCCCGAAGACCATGAAGAAAACGGGATGATGCTCAAAGGCGCTGCGCCGCTCCTGGACGAGCAAGGAAAGGTCATCGGCGTTCTTTACGGCGGCATCCTCCTCAACCAGAACTACGACATAGTGGACAGGGTTAAGGACATCGTTTTCAAGGGCGAAAAGTACAAAGGCAAAGAGATCGGCACGGTGACCATCTTCCAGCACGACCTGCGGATATCCACCAATGTCACTGATGAGAAAGGCCAAAGGGCGATCGGGACGCGGGTTTCCCAAGAGGTCTATGACGCGGTCCTCAAGCAAGGCATACCCTGGGTCGACCGCGCCTTTGTCGTCAATCACTGGTATATCACCGCCTACGAGCCGATCAAAGACATCGACGGAAAAATTATCGGCATGCTCTATGTCGGGATGCTGGAAAAGCCCTACATCGACCTGCGCAACAGCGTCATGCTTACCTTTACCGGAATCGCCGCCCTTTGTGCTATTTCTCTTCTCGTCATTCTCTTTTTCATCACCTCGAGCATCACCAACCCTCTGCGGGGAATGGTCCTGGCCACTAAAAAAATCGCCCGGGGAGACCTGAATCACCGGGTCGAAATAGACTTCAGGGATGAAATCGGTCAGCTGGCCCAGTCCTTCAACCGGATGACAGAAAACCTGAAAGTGGCCAACGAGAACCTGATCCAGTGGGGAAAAACCCTGGAGAAGAGGGTCGAGGAGAGGACGAAAGAATTGCGAGAGATGCAGGATTACCTGCTCCAGTCGGAGAAGCTGACGTCCCTGGGCAAGATGGCTGCCGGAGTCGCCCATGAGATCAACAATCCTCTTACGTCCATCCTCATCAACACCCATCTCATGCTGGAGAAACTGGAGAAAAGGCATGAATTTTATGAGAATTTGAGCCTCATCGCCGATGAAACGTCCCGCTGCACCCAGATTGTCAAGGGCCTCCTCGAGTTCGCCAGGCAAAACCCACCCCAAAAAGTCTCCACCAATATCAACGAACTCATCGAACGGGTCACTCAGCTTCTCGAAAACCAGGCCTCTTTTCAGAACATCCGCATCGTCAAGGATTTGGACCATACCCTTCCTCCCATCAAGCTCGACAAGAGCAAAATCCAGCAGGTCTTCTGGAACTTGATGCTGAACGCCTGCCAAGCGATGCCTAAAGGAGGCCAGCTCCTTATCGCCAATAAACTCTCGGCGGACAAGAAATACATCGAAGTCCGCTTCATCGATAACGGAGTCGGAATTCCTAAAGAGAATTTAAACAAACTGTTTGATCCCTTCTTCACCACCAAAGGCTCAGGGGCCGGCCTCGGCCTCGCCGTCAGCTACGGAATCATCCAACAGCATGAGGGAAAGATCGAAGTCAAAAGCGAACTCGGCCAGGGAACGGTCTTCACCTTGAGCCTTCCCATCAAAGATCAAACCCAAGATTCGAAAAAAACAGGAGGCACTCATGAGTGATAAAAGCAAAAGAAAAATTTTAGTCGTTGACGACGAGATCACAGTCTGCAAGAGCATCCGCCAGGCCATCTTATCCGAGGACTACGAAGTGGACACGGCCTTGAGCGGAGAAGAAGCTCTCAAGAAGGACAAGGAAACTGCCTATGACCTCATCATCACCGACCTGATGATGCCCGGCATCAGCGGCCTGGACCTTCTGAAGACGCTCAAAGAGGCCCGGCCTGGCGTCAATGTCATCATGGTCACGGGATACCCGTCCATAAGGACGGCCGTCCAATCAGTGAAACTGGGAGCCTTTGATTATCTTCCCAAGCCATTTACGCCGGCTGATCTGCGAGGGCTGGTCTCCCGCGCTTTCAAGAAAGCGATGAGCGAAGGAAAAGGAGAAGGTGAAGTCGCCGCGCCTCGGATCCCTTCAGGGTATTATTACATGCTCGGTCATACCTGGCTTAAAGTAGAAGGCGAGAATGAAGCGGCTGTGGGCGTTGTTCATGATTTTTTGAAAACCGTAGGAATCATCACCCAGCTTGAACTGCCCAAAGAGAACGAGTCCATCTCCCAGGGAGAAGGCTGCGGAAAAATCACTGATGCCGATCAGTTGACGCACCGGATCTGGTCTCCCGCCTCGGGGAGAGTCGTCGAAGTGAATGCGAATTTGATGGAGGATTTTTCCCTCCTGCGAAGGGATCCCTACCGCAGCGGGTTCCTCTTCCGGATCGAAACAAGCAACCTTGAAGAGGACATCGAAGGTCTTCTTCTGGCTAAATAAGCTTTTTTTCCTTCAGATTCATGAGAGGAAATCGTTCTGTTTTCCCCCGCCCTTCTCCAGAAGACCTGGAAGAGGCGGGTCGGATTTATCTCGAACAATTTAACCCCCATAAAATTGTTTATTTAAACAAAAAGGGCGAGTGGGACGAGAACCCGCAGACGCTGAGGGACAGAATCTCTCACGCCCTGCTCTTCAACCTTCGGTCGAGAGGCGAGAAAGAGGCCCTGGCATTTTTTGAGAAGTCCTTCTCCTCTTTTTTGGAAGAAGACTCCTGGCGCATCGCCAATAAATTGGGAGCTGCGCTCCTCGAAGATGAGCACGCAGGCTCTTTTCTTGTCCTTTTCGAGATTATCCTCTGGGTCATCCAGCGCGAGGCTTTCCGGTTGAATGCCGAAGCTTATGCGCCGGATTGGAACAGAGAAGCCCGTGCCTTTCAAATCGAATCCCAGAAAAAGCTCCGATTGCTCGAGGAGGATCTGAGCTCAGAATTGACAGCCGAGGAGCGCCGCAGGTTTTTCGAGGATATCACCCGCATCAAGAAGGCGGGGCATCCAATCATCGAGCAAATGGCCAAGCTGATCTCTGAAGAGGAAAAAATAAACTCGACTCTTGAGATGCTGCTCCGAGAAGCCGCCGCCCTTCCCCACCGAGAGGAAATAGATTGTATGATTGTTGAAAAAATCCAGCCTCCCCTGGGCATCGTTACCCAAATATCACCGGCCCTCTTCTTCCCCTGCCTCCGTTTATTGCTCGACAAAAGAATCGACGTCTCGAGCGGGATTCCTTACATTGCCTCTATCCTCCTGAGTGTCTTCCAAGACTCCCGCTCGGCCGAATCCCTTCTCCAGGCCCTCGAGCTTTACCCGATGCGGCACACTAAAATAAGGGAGAACATTATCTACACGCTGGGGAACCTCCGGGAAGGAAGATCTGTCAACGCCCTGGTCGAGGTTTTGGAAGAGCCGGATGACTATCTTCTGTTCGAACAAAAAGAAGAAGCCATCTGGGCTCTGGGGAAAATCGGGTTTGACTCGGTCAAAGCCGTCCCTTCGCTGGTCCAATACGCCGATCATCCCTCGGCCCGGTTGAAAACCTATCTCGCCTGGACGCTGGGCGAGGTGGGAAGAGCGCAGAAGGAGAAATCCGGAGGCGTCAGCGCCGACATTGTCATCGCTCTCTTGAAATTGCTCAAGGAAAAGAACAGGCAGATTTTCGAAGAAGCCGTGAGCGCTCTCAAAAAGATTGATATGCCCGAGTTCGTTCATTCCCTCTACCTTTATCATGCGGGCGCCATTTCCATCCTTGGGCTGAAGCCTGCGCAGCGCGGGCTCTACGAGCTTTCCGAAACGCTCCATCATTTGCTCCGGACGAAAAAAAGAACCGTCTTGGCCGTCAACGGCGACTCCGGCACCGGAAAAACCTGTATTTGCCAGGCAAAAACCTGTATTTGCCAGGCCATAGTTTAAACTACGGTTTCATTCAACCATGGCATAAAGTGGCAAAAACCTATTTTTGCCAGGCCATCGCCGACGGTTTCCCCGGCATCCAGCCCAACGAGATTCTCTACTTAATGCGGGATACCAAGCGGGGCCAGAAAATCTTTAACCGCCTCCTGGGGCTGCGATGGCTCAAAAAGCACATCGACCCCGCCTACTACCAGGATTATCCCCTTTCCGAAGAGGAGGACAACCCCGAGGCTTACTTCCATCAATTTCTCGAAGAGAATCCCGATAAGCGCCTGATCATCCTCGACGGCTGCCGCGACCGGCATTACTTCCAAAAGGTCATCGATTTCTTTTATAACAAGGGAGAGCTGGACGTGGAGGTCAACTTCCGGGCCAACTTTTCCACACGACGCCTGAACCTGGAGGAAAGAGAATTCGCCCTGGAGAGCGTCAAGCTTCACCTGGCCTTTCTCGAAGAGCCGGCACTCGAAGACACATCTTTCTATCAGGAAGGGATCGTCATTCTATACGACCTGGATAACTCTCACGCTTCAAGGCTCAACCGCCAGGAGACAAAGGAACTTTTCGAAAAGAGAAGAATCGACTCCTGGGGAGAGCTCATCCGCATCGGAGATTTCTCCGGCGAGGCGAAGCCATCCAGGTGCCGGGAGGAAAAGCTCTGCCTTCAAGAAGAAGATTTTGCGTTCACCGAAGAAGAATGGCCCGATTCCCGGGTAATCCCGTTTTCACCCGAAGAGAAGAAACTTAAGCCGATCCTGAATGAAGACTTGAGGGCCGAGCCCAACCTCCTCAAAACGATTCCGCTGGGCGATGTCAAGCCCGGCCAAATCCGGTTCTATGCTCAAGACCAGATTGCCGGCACAGGAGAGAGTGGGGCTGTCTTTGTTCTTACATTTTTAGACAACCGAATATTCCAGACCTCTCTCGGAGACATCGCGGACGTCGCTCTTCTCGGCCGCACTCTCTATCTTGCTGTCCCGGGCCGGGGGTTTCTCAGCCTCTCCTTTGAAAGGAACGAAATCGCCGAAATAAAAAACAAGGAAGCGCTTCCCACAAAAATCGCCTCCTTCCCTCCTGACAAAATCATCACCGCTTATGAGGATGGACACATACGCGTCTGGGACTTTCTCGACAAAAAGATTTTTGCATTCGCCAGCCATCTCTCTCGAATATCCTCTTTGGCCGTGGATCAAAGGGGAAGAATTTATGCCGGTGGGGAGGATGGGGACCTTAGTCAATGGGATCTGGAAGAGAAAAAAAAGAAAAATATCGAGGGGCTGGAAAACACCGTCCGCTTTCTCCGCCTCTATCCCTACGGGAAAATCTTGGCCGTTGAAGAAGCAGGCATAAAGAAAAGCTCCGGACCAATCCTGAAAATCATCGACTTCGAGAAAAATATCATCCGGGCAATCCAGGCTCCCCTAAGCAAGAAGATGAGCGGGGTCAATGTCTATTATGACGGCAGAATCATCGCCGGCTTTTGCGGCCCCGAAAACAAAGAGGGTCGTCAAGAAAGAAATCTGCTGATCATCTCTCCAAAAGAAGACGTCTGCATGTTCATGGCCTTGACCGGTCATGGGATGGGGACAAAGGACTGCTTGGCCATGGGGCCGAAAATCATCACCTGCGGGATGGAGACAGACGGCCTTCCCACAATCCGCCTGTGGGGAAGCGAGCTCTATGTCAAGACAGAGCTCGGCAAATTGCTCATCAAACCTTAAAGGCAAATCCGTGAATGGCCTTGCTCCCGTTCAGGTTTTAATTTCATCTAATACAAATCATTAAATAAAATGTTATTGCGAGGAGCGCAGCGACGAAGCAATCTCGACTTACTACGGAGAGCACAAAATAGATGTCATTCTGAGCGAAGCGGAGAATCTCGTTTTTCTAACAGCCATGAGATGTTTCGCTGCGCTCAACATGACAGGGGTGTCACCTATTATCTGCTCTTGTTAATAATTGGCTTAGATTGCCACGCTCCCGATGGTCGCTCGCAATGACTCTATAATAGCATTAATTGCGTATGTATTAATAAGCTTGCCCAATTATAAGATTTTATAATAATATTTTTAGTTCCGATAAGAAGACAACTTTGAAAAGGAGGGCAGTCATGCTTAAGAAGAGAATTTCGGTCGGGTGTTCACTATTTCTCGCCCTCTATATCTTCGCTTTCTCGGACGGGTTTGCCCAGGGGACAACGAAGAAGATAACCTATGAACAGGCCTTTTTGAATAAAGAGCCCATCATTTTAAAGCCGCTGATCCCAGCCTCCTGGCTCGACGACGAAAATTACCTCCTCCGCGAGCAGGATGAAAAGACAAAAACCATGAGTCTCTTCAAGGTCTCGGCCCGCACAGGAGAAAAGACGCTCTTCGTGGATTACAGCGCCATTCAGAAAAACCTTCCTCAAGGCCTCATGGGGATGCAGCATGTCGCGGCGAACCAGGATTACACGATCCTCATCTACTCGTTCAAAAATGACCTTTATCTCTACTCTCTGAAGACCCAAAAATTCAAGCGCCTGACGGCCACCCCTGAGGAAGAAAAAAACCCGCGCCTCTCTCCTGATGTGAAATTTCTTGCCTACACCCGCGCCAATAACCTTTACGCCTGCGACTTCGAGAGCGGGCTGGAATACCAGCTCACTTCCGACGGCTCGGAGACAATCTACAACGGCTGGGCTTCCTGGGTTTATTATGAGGAAATCCTGGGGAGACGCTCTCAGTATGCCGCCTTCTGGTGGTCTCCCGACAGCCGCAAGATTGCTTTTTTGCGTTTTGACGATAGCCCTGTTCCTACCTTTCCGATATTTCGCGCTACCGGAGTCCACGGCGAGCTGGAGACCCAGCGCTACCCCAAATCGGGCGATCCCAACCCCAAAGTGAAGTTAGGAATCGCCAGCCTGCCCGACTGCAAAGTGGCCTGGGCAGATATCGACGAGAATGCCGACCATTATGTGGCCTGGCCGTTCTGGCACCCCGCGAGCTCCCGCCTGACCTTCCAGTGGATGAACCGCGGCCAGGACAATATCAAAATTTATGGAGTTGACCTCCAGACAGGGAAGAAAGAGGAAATTTACGATGAGAGACAGCCCTCCTGGGTCGAGTTTTTCGAAGACCTCTATTTTTTTAAGGACGGAAGCGGCTTCCTCTTGCGGAGCGATGCGGACGGCTGGAGGCGCCTCTATTATTATGACCTTAAGGGAAAACTGAAGACCCGGCTGACTGAAGGTGAGTGGACAGTGGAGAGAATCAGCCTGGTGGATGAAGCACACAAATGGGTCTATTTCAGCGCCAGGAAAGATAAGACCACAGACATCCATCTCTTCAGAGTCGGGCTCGACGGGAAAAATCTCGAGCAGCTGACCAAGGATTCCGGAACTCACCGGACCTCGGTCTCTCCCGGCGGCGGCTATTTTCTCGATATCTTCTCAAACATAAATAATCCGGCCAAGCAAGACCTCTACCGCAGCGATGGAACAT
>CAZKEW010000108.1:0-7868 GCA_964551885.1 uncultured Eubacteriales bacterium | reverse complement strand
GCATAGAGCTTGGTGTAATTCAGGAGGTAAGTCCGGACCAGCTCAAACCGTTCCTCCGAGATTCCCTCATCCACAAGCTTCTTCAATTCCACGAGAGCCTGGCGGATGACGAAGTGGCGGTTGGAGTTGGCCAGGGGGCGGATCCAGATGGAAAAATACTGTTGCTGCCGGCAGTAATTCGTGGCAGGGAATTTATCCCGGCCTTGGATGAAGTGCTCGATGTAGGCGTAATCGCCGTAATTTTGTCCTCTCTGCTCGCGGATTTTCTGGAAGAGGAGCGAGACGTGCTGACGGTGCTCACCGAAGTGCGAACCGGCGATCCAGAGGGCGAAGAAGTCGTCGCTCGAACGGTTGATGGAAACAGGGAATCCCAGGGATATGGCGGTCGCAGGCGTCTGCTTGTCGGCAATGATGATTTGAAGCCCCTGGGGCAGGCGCTCTGCAGGCAGGCTCAGCCGAGGCGTGAATGTTTGGGGGAGAGCGGAGAAATGGGCCATGACCTTGGCGGGGAAATCGGTGGGATACCCTCCGGCCAGCCCGACGGTGATATTGCCCTGGACCACCTGCTCCTTGTAGAAAGCTTTGATGTCATCCAGAGTGATGCCGCTTACGGTCTCGACTGTCCCGGCAGGATGATGGTGATAGGGATGTCCGTCGTAGAGCACCAGGCTCAGGATTTCCTTGCCGAACTGCTCGTCCATGTTGTTGATGAGCGTCTTTTCGAGGAAATTGAGCTGGTTGGTCTTGAGGCGGTTGAAATCGTCTTCGCGGAAACCCGGGTTGAGAAGCATCTCTTTGAAGATGGCGTAGTATTTCTCGAGGTTGTCGCGGTGGATCGTGCCGGAGAAGGCGGACATTTCTTTGTCCACCCGGACGGAAATGCTGGCGGCCATGGGGTAGAAAGCCTTGGTGATGTCTTTGTAAGTCATGGTTTTGGTGCCGCCGTTCGCCAGTATGCTGAAGGTGAGCTGGGCCAAGCCTTCTTTGCCCGAAGGGTCATTGGCCGAGCCGGCCTGGAGAAGGATTTTCAGATGGACGAGCGGGTTTCCCTCAAGGGGAAGGAGCTCGGAAGTGGGCTTATTCGGGTTTTCTTTCTTGCAGGACATCATCAGGAAGACCATTCCCAAAACAAGAATTCCCAAGAGCCAGTGATTCATTGTCTTTCTCATTGCGCTTTTCCTCCGCTGAGAGTGGCCACAGTGCTGTTTGTTTTGATGAAATATTTTTCGGCCACAGCCTGGATATCCGCAGGGGTGACCTTTTCATACAGGCTGAAAAGCTTGTTTAAAGTCCCTGGTTCTGTAGCCAGGTTGATGTAGAAGGCGAGGGTACCGGCCACGCCGTCCGTCGTTCCAAGCTCATCGGCCAGAGAGTACCTGAGGTTGGATTTGACTTCGGCCAGAGTCTCAGGAAAGACCGGCTCTGTCTTCAGCCTTTCGAGTTCCTTGAAGATTTCCTCCTCGACATAGGGGGGGTCTTCGTCTTTCTTGATGATGGAGGTGAAGGTCAAAAGATAAGGATCACGCTGGTCGGAAAAATTGGCATTGAGGGTCAGGCATTTCTGTTCCTCGATGACCAGCTTCTGGTAGAGGGGAGAGGAAGGGGAAAAGGCGATTTCGGCGAGCAGGTCGAGCGCGGGTTTGTCGATCTTTTCGTCAGAATAGGCTGGCCCATGAAAAGCAATGGCCAGCCGGGGAAGAGTCTGGGCTGGCCACTCGTAATGGACCCGTTTAGCCTCTGCCTGGGGCGGCTCCTCGGGTGTCACCAGAGTGTAGTTGGATCTTTCCCAGGAGCTGTAATATTTTCTGACGTACTCCATCAGCTGGTTGTGGTCATAGTCTCCGGCGACGAGCAGGATGCTATTGTCAGGAGCATAAAACCTCTTTTTATAAAGCTGGCTGTACTCAAACTGATTGGGCATATCCAGGATATCTTTAAGGTAGCCAAGAGTGGTGTGCTTGTAGGAGTGTTTTTCGAAGGCCGTGTCGCGCAGAATCTCGGCCAGCCGCCTGTCGGGATTGGAGACGCTGGCGTAATATTCGCCTTCGATGACGGGCGCCTCTGTCTTCAGTATCTCTTCGTCATAATAGAGGTTGATGAAACGGTCCGCCTCTGTTTCGACGACTTTTTCCAGGTTCTCGCGGCCGGCAAAGACGACAAAGTAACAAGTGTAATCGTTGGTGGTGTAGCCGTTTGTGCCGGCGCCCAGTTTGGTGAGAAAATCGTCGTAAGCGGCGCGGGGAACTTTTTTGGTACCCTTGAACATCATGTGCTCGAAGAAGTGGGCGAACCCGGATCTCCCCGGTTCAACTTCGTTCCGGGAGCCGGACCTGACGATGGTGTAGTAAGAAATAATGTTAGGGTTGGGAAGCGGGAGGGAGACGACCTTTAACCCGTTTCCGAGCTCCTCGATCTTATAACTATAGGGGAAGATGTCTGAGCTCTTGAGAGGATGCGGAAAGCCGAGGAGAAGGAAGAGGGAAAGGCCGATGGGGATTAATTTAAGCATGGATAAAACCTCCTTTCTTTTCTGGTGCGGTGAATATATCAAAAAGCCTGCCTTATGTCTATGCGGTCGCGTGGCGAGTCAGAATTTTTTTCCATGATGATTGTGCGATTTGTGTCGTTGCGAGGAACTCTGCGACGAAGCAATCCGACGAAGTCGTTGCGAGCCCTAGCGAGGCAATCTCAGCTTGAGATTGCCTCGACATCTTCGATGTCTCGCAATGACCAGAGGAGCATGCTGTAATCTTTACAGTTTACCTTCGAGCCAGCCGAGCTTGACCGCCTTCTTGATATCCCGGGACGTGTAGGGCTTGATATCCAGGATAGGCGTTCCTTCGATCATGTCCACGCCGGCAATCATAAGAATATTTCCTTTCCGGCCGATGACCTTGACCACAGTCATGCCGCTAGGGTTGGGCCGGTGGGGCGAGCGCGTGGAGAAGACGCCCCTCAGCCGGGTGTCCAGAATGGGTTTGGTGAGGAGCTTATAACCTTGTGACTTATGGAAAACAAAAATGACGACAAGGTGAGAGAAGCCATCTGTGTCTTTGAGCCCGGCCTCGTATTCCTTGAATATTTCGATCTCGCCCTCGATGTCAGCGAATCCGTCGACAGAAGCGCATTTTTCCCTTGGGATATCTTCGTTTTTCTTGAAAGGGGAATGGACAACCCCGATCGGCTTCAATTTAAATTCCATGAAGAACAGCCTTTAGAAAGGGGATGTCAGGCAATTTTCCGGGAGAAATTTTTCGGTCGCTTTTTTCCTACCACGTCTCACCGAAATCTTTTTTAAAAGTATCGCACAATTTCCTGCTCCAGTTTTCGAGCGCATCCAGCTTGCCCAGAAAGAATCTCAGCACGGGGGGTTCAGAGACAAACTTCAACCCTTTGATCAGCTCCCGGTTTTTGTATAACCAATTGAGTCTGTCGATGATATATTCGATATGAGATATGGTATAGACTCTTCTTGGCAGGGCAATTCTGGTTAGCTCTAGATCGGCATATACTTCTTTGCCATCTCTATCGCGGTCTGTGGAAATGGTGCCTCTCTCCATGGCTCTTACCCCAGAAGCAATATGGAGGGCTGCCGTTAAGGCTCCAGCGATATATTGCTCTTTGGGGATATGAGGCACAAATTTCCTGGCGTCAACGTGGCAGGCCAATCCGCCTGGGGGAGTAACGACCGGGATCCCCATCTCATCAAGCTTTTCGACAAAATATTTTATTTGTTCAATGGCACAGGCTGCGACCGAGGGGTCAACCATTTCTCGCAATCCCACAGCCATAGCTCCAATCTCTCTCATCGACATACCGCCATAAGTATAGAACCCTTCATAGAGGGGCAGCCACGGTTCGAACTGTTCGATCAATTCTTTTTTGTTTGTGGCGATAAATCCGCCCCTGACACAGGTGTTTTTTCTTCCACTGAGATAGAAGATATCGGCCAGGCTGCACATTTCTTTGACTATTTCTGCAATTGTCTTATTCTCGTATCCCTTTTCCCTCTTCCAGATAAAGTAGGCGTTCTCTGAAATCAAACTGCCATCCAGGACCATGAGGAGGCCATTTTGATCACATATTTTTTTGACCTCTTTGAGGTTTTCCATCGAGAACGGCTGTCCACCGAGGAGATTGGTCGTTGCTTCCATACGCACATAGCCGATCTTGTCCCTTCCGTGTTTCTTGATGGCATCCTTGAGTTTCTGGATATCCATGTTCCCCTTAAAAGGATGAGTGCTCTTTGTTTTCAAAGCTTCATCCGCATAGAGCTCCAAGCAAGCAGACCCGCTGGTCACTTCGATATGGGCTTTGGTCGTGGTGAAATGATAATTTGTAATGATGACGCCGCCCTGTTTGCCGAATATCTTGGACAACAAGTGTTCAGCCGCTCTTCCCTGGTGGACATTCATCACATGCTTGTAGTCCAGGACATCTTTGACGGCATCGGCAAACTCATAAAAGGTCATACTCCCGGCATAGGCGTCGTCCGCATTGATAAAAGCCGCGAATTGATTGTCACTCATGGCATTGACACCGCTGTCGGTGAGCATGTCCAGATAAACATCCTTGGTTTTGAGCAGGAAGGTGTTGTAGCCTGCTTCCTGAATGGCCTTAAGCCTTTCTTCAGCAGGTATAAGCGAAATCTTCTGCACCATCCTGGCTTTGTGCATTTCCACCGGAATCTCCCTGCCACTCGATAGCTTGACGATCATTGCAATCTCCTCCTCTTAATTATTTTTTTATAAAATTTCTTCCAATGCCCTGATGAGCTTTCGATTCTGCTCTTCGGTGCCAATGGTGATGCGCAGGGCATTAGAAAAGCCGTATTCCTTGATTGTCCGGGTAATGACCCCCTTTTTTTGGAGAGCCTCAAAAATAATTTGGCTATCTCTGGCGAAGTCAACAAAGATGAAATTTCCATACGTCGGCAGATAAAAGAGGCCTAATTTTTTATAGGCCTCGTAAAGATATTCTTTTCCGGCATCGTTGACCGCCTTGCTTTTTTTCAGGTGCCCATGATCATCGAGGGCGGCAATACCGGCAATTTGCGAAAGCCTGTTGACATTGAAAGAGATGCGCAATTTTTTAAGGCTGGCGATGATCTCTTTGGGGGCGATTCCGTAGCCTATCCGCAGGCCGGCGAGACCATGGATCTTGGAGAAGGTGCGGAGGATCAAAATATTTTTTCCTTCTCTAAAATATTTGAACGAATCCGGATAATGGGGGTCATCAATGTACTCAAAATAAGCTTCATCCATGATAACGAGAATGTTCTCCGGAAGTTTCCGGAAAAATTCTTCGACTTCTTCCCCTGTGACAATGGTCCCCGTGGGATTATTGGGGTTGGCAATATAAATCAGCCGGGTATTTTCTTTGACCGCCGCAAGCATGGCCCTGAGGTCATGGGTAAAGTTATTCATCGGCACCTCGACTAATTCTCCTGCGGAAATATTCGTCGCAATTTTGAACCAGATAAAGGCGCTTTGACTGGCGATGGCGCTGTGCTCCGGACCGAGATAGGCCAGCGTTATAAGCGGCAGAATCTCTACGGATCCATTGCCGACAAAGAGATTCTCAGGCTCAACGCTTAATTTTTCGGCCAGCTTTCTCGTGATGGAAAAACAGGAGTCATCCGGGTAAAGAAAGGATTCTTTTAGGGCTTTTCTTGCCGCCTTGAGGGCGAGAGGGGATGTTCCTAACGGATTTTCATTGGAGGCTAATTTTATAAGCTCGCCTTCTATATTCAATTCCCGAGCTACTTCTTCTATAGGTTTGCCCGGATTATAGGTTTGAATCTTCTTCAAAAAATCTCTTGCTTCGGCCACCATTCCTCCCTATTTAGTATTTGGCGTATTCCTCTTTCTTTAATGAAGGAGAGGGTTTCTGAAGAAATAAATATAATTATCATAATTAAAATAAAAAGAAAAGAGCCGATTAAAAGTGATTTTTTCCATCAACGAATCATAGGACTAAGCCCATAGGGTGAATTCCCAGGCGCACCAGGTGTCGCCGGGATGAGGGTCGGGCGGGCAGAGAAGGCATCTTGTTTGAATCCGTGGGTCGATGGTTTTAGCAAACCCGCTGTATTCCATGATCCCGACGCTTTGGCAGGGGAAATCGGCCAGCCCCTGGCGTCGCCTCGCTTCCTGGACGCGGCAGGTTTTCATCCGGAAGACGCAGCGCGTGGGGCTCGTCTCTTCGATTTCCTGGACATTGATATGAGCCTAGAGGCGGAACTTTAAAGCCTGGACGAGCGCGGGGATGCCGCCTCCTTCTCGGAGGCAGAGCCTTTTCATGATTCTTTTAGCTTCGAGAACAGTGAATTTTTCCCAGGCGGCTCTATCGAGCTCCAGGGCCGCCTCAAGGCCGTATTTTTCCTCAATGGCCCGGAACCAAAGCCCGTCGTGCGCCAGCCAGTTCAGGGCTGCGTCTTTGAGGAGATCGAGAAGCTCTTCTTTGGATAAGTCCTTGATTTCTTTGATCTCAGTCATCTATCTAATTTCATAATAAAAACTTTTTTTGTGCGCTTCTCGCTTTATTTTGCCTTTGGCGACGAGAGAGTCTAGGCTCTTGAGAATTGTCCTTTTGTCTTTGCCCAAAGCATCGGCCAAATCCTTCAGCGTGACCGGCCTCCTCAGGATCATAGATAGGACGGCTTCTTCCAGGTTTTTTGATGAAGGAGGTTGAGGCTTTTCCTCGAAATCCACGACGACCTCGGCTCGCTCACCCAGGTTTGCTTTGATTTCTTCGAGCTTCTCTTGGCTCAGCGGATGAGCCCACTTTTCCGCGGGAGGACGGACGACGGTATTGAGTTGGACTTTATCCGGCTTTATCCTAAAAATGGCTTTCTTCAACGTTTTGATGTCTGAAGGGGAGTCATTGATTCCCTTGACCAGCATGATCTCCAGCCATATCTGTCCTTTGAATTCCTGACGGAATTTTTCGAGGCCCCGGATGATTTTTTCTAAGCGAAAAGAAGGATGCGGCCGGTTAACTTTTCTAAAAGCGTCGGCTGTGGCGGCATCCAGAGAGGGGGCCACGAGATCAGCGGAAAGGAGAGCCTGCCGCACCGATTTTCGGGAAAGAAAGGAGCTGTTCGTCAGCACAGCGACTGGGATAGACGTCGCTTTTTTGACCTGCCGGATGAGCTTCCCGATCTCGGTGTTCAGAGTCGGCTCTCCGGACCCGGAAAAAGTGATGTGATCAATCCGCCGGCCTTGAGCGAGCGTTTTTTTGATTTGAGTGAGAATGTCCCGGGCGGAGAAGAACTTCCCGCGGCGCTGAGCTTTCTTCGGCGTCCTTCCGAGCTGACAGTAAACGCAGTCGAAAGTACAGGTTTTATAGGGAAGGATATCGACACCGAGCGAAAACCCGAGGCGCCTGGAAGGGACAGGTCCGTAGACGTGAGAGAGCGCCTCAGGCTTTTTCTTGGCAGCAAAAGCTTTTGATATTTTTGATGCTTTGGGAGAAACAGCCCGTCGTTTCAATTCTTTATTTGTTCTTGTAAAGAGAGATGAATTTTCTGAGTGACCGGTCGTATGTTTTTTCCACGGCATCCGGGAAAAAGCAAGCCGGAAGCTCCTGGTTTGACCAATGGTAAGCCAGGCACTCGCAGCAGATGCCCTTGCGGCTGCAGGGCTCATAAGAGCAGTTGCAGCTTTCGAGGTTTTTTTGGCTGCGGCATTTATCCATGCGTATCTCTGCTCATTCGCTTCTCCGGCGAAGCTTGTGAGAATTAAGGATAGACGAGCCTCGGGGAAAAGGCAAGCGGTTCTGTCGTAAGCATCTCCGTTCCTGTGATTGTTTATTTAGCTTGGTCAAGGGATTCGCTCCCTTCCGAGATTTTTAACGCCATGAAAATT
>CAZKEW010000107.1:4237-8175 GCA_964551885.1 uncultured Eubacteriales bacterium | reverse complement strand
TGCGGGCCGCCCATGACGGTCAAGGCTTGTGGCCAGGCCTCTTTGGCCAGCTTCACTAATTTGAAGCTCTGGAAACGGTTTTCGGTTGTGGAGGTGACGCCGACGATATCGGGCTGAGTTTCGCAGATTTTTCTTTGGATATCGCTCCAGCTCAGGTTGAGGATATCCGCGGGGACAATCTCGACATCAATTCCTTCCCTCTCCAGGACTGCGGCAATAGAGAGGATCCCCAGGGGAGGCATGGATGAACCCTTGGACCAGCGCTCGGCAAAATAGCCGCCGGGAGGGACGAAAAGTTGGACTTTCATCCGCTTAACTTATTAATTCCTGCTGCTTCTCCAGTTTGACCGAATAGAGTTTGGTGATATTAGGCTCAGCCATGGTCGTGCCGTAAATGTAATCGGCCACCTCTATGGTCTTGTAATTGTGAGTGATGATGATGAACTGAGTCTCTTTTTTGATGTCTTTCATCAGGTCCAGGAACCGGGCGAGATTGGCGTCATCCAGGGCTGCGTCAACTTCATCCAGGATGCAAAAGGGCGTCGGCTTATACCGGAAGAGGGCAAAAAGAAAGGCCAGGCTGGTCAGGCTTTTTTCGCCTCCTGAGAGAAGCACGATGTTCTGGACTTTCTTTCCTGGAGGCTGGGCGATGATTTCCACCCCGCTCTCTATGGGATTGCTCTCATCCAGCAGCTTCACCTCGGCGCTTCCGCCTTTGAACAGGGAAGTAAAGACCGCCTGGAAGCTCTTGTTGACTTCAGCCAAAGCGGTCAGGAATTGTGTTTTGCTTTCCTCGTCGATTTTCCGGATCGCTTCTTGCGTAGCATCTATAGATTCTCGCAAATCAGTCTTTTGCTGGATGAGAAACTCGTAGCGCTCCTTGTGACTGAGATATTCTTCTTCGGCCATCAGGTTGACCGCTTTGTATTTTTGCAGGTCCTCCTCGGCCTGGGCCAACTCGTCCTCGATTTCCGCGTCAGACAGCTCGACTTCCACCTTTTCATTCTTCACTTCGTGGAGAGTCTTTTTGAGCTCCTGCCAACAGGATTCTTCGAGGTTGACGAGGTCCCTGTCGATCTCGGCCTTGGCGATTTCCCATTTGACCCGCTCTTCCTTCCTCCGCTCGAGCTCCTCTCTCAGCTGTCCGAGCGCTTTCTCCTTTTCTTCTTCCTCGGCATGCTTTCTTTCGAGGTCTACTTCTTTTTGGGCAAGCTCAGCCTGCTTGGCTTTTCTTTCCTCTTCCAGGCTTCCGGACTTCGTTTCGAGGATTCTTCTCGTCTCCCGGGCTTCGATTCCCTCTTTCTCGGAGAGCCGGGTTTCTTCCTGGAAGGCGAAAATCTTTTTCTGGATGTTTTCCTTCCTGTCATTGAGCTCCTGCAGTTGCCGGCTGGCGTTGTTGAACCTTTCCTGGGTGAGGTCAGCGCTCGCCCGGAGCTCGATGAAGTTTTTTTCATCCTGGACATTTTTCCCTTTATTGGCCAGGAATTCTTTTTCTTCGGCTTCGCACTTGGCTTTCAGGGATTTCTGCTCCTCGTCGAGTGTTGAGATCTTCTGGAAGAGGGAGTCTTTTTTGAGGCTGAGGGCTTCGCGTTCCTGGCGCAGAATTCCGAGCTCTTTGTCGAAGAGCGAGACAGCGCCCTGAATTCTCTCCTGCTCGGCGGCGCCGCCAATATTTTCCCTCTCCTGCTCATTGATCCTCGCGTCCAGGTCATCCTGGAGGGAAATCTCGAGACGCAAATTCTCTTCCAGTTCGAGCTTCTCTTGGCTTTTCTTCTCGAACTCGGAAATCATGGGTGCGATCTCAGCATCATGGCGGGCAATTTTCTCTTCCAGCTTCTTTATCTCCTGGCTTAAAGCAAAAACACCCTCTTCCCGGCGGCCGAGCTTGAGAAGGCCTGAGGAAAGAAGGACATCTCCCTTCGGCGTGATAAAATTCAAGGCGGGAAAGCGGAGCCAGAGCTCAACCGCCGTTTTCACGTCCCGGACGATGACAGCCTCACGAAGATGAGCCAGGAAGTCTTTGATTTTCGGGCTCGGCCGGATGTGGGATTTCAAAAATCCCAAAATATTCTGGTCCTGAATAGCCGGAGGCACGGCTTCTTCCTGGGCGGGGGAAACCAGGAGGAAGCGACCCTCGAATTCTTTCCCGGCGGCTCGTTTTAAAAAGTCGGCAGCGGGGATCACGGGGGAGACGGCTTCTTCTTTCCAAAGGGCATCGATAAGCGCGGCGTACTCCGGCGATGTTTCGATCAGGTCGACAAGCCTTCCCAGGGCTTCCGGAATTTCTTCTGAGCCGGCGAGTTTTATCTGGGTCTCCTCCATTTTCTTTAGAGCTTGAAGGCTGTAATAATCTTCATCTCTCGCTTTCTTCGCCTCTTCAATCCAGGCTTTAAGCCGCTCGATAGCGGATTTCTTTTCCTCGATGGAGTTTCGCAGCTCGGCCACCGATTTTTTCTTTTCTTGCTTCGCCTTCTGCGCTTCGGCCAAGCTTTTCTCGATTTGGAGCAGGGCTTCTGTCTTGACCTGGAGAAGAGCTTTTTCTTGTTCAAGCTGAGATTTTAATTTGGCTTCTTGCCGTTCGAGGAGTTCCATCTCTTTCTCGACCTTGACTCCTTCATTTCGGAGCTCGGTGAGCTCGGAGAGCTTCCCAATCTGCTCCTTCTTCAGTATTTCGAGGCTTTTTTCCAAAACAAAGTAACTTTCTTGAAATGATTGCCAGTCGGCTGTCGCTTTGGCCATCTCATCCTGTTTTTCTTTTAAGGCCTGGTCAAGCTCAGCCAGGCTATTCTGGCGCTGGATGATCTCTGCTTCAAGGAGCGCCAGCTCCTCCGCGAGTTCCTGTGCTGATAAGGAGGCTTTCTTTCCTTTCTCGGCGAGAACCTCGATTTTTTTCACTTCTCTTTCCTTTTCCGCTTCTGTCCTGTTGACCTGGGATTCGAAGCTGAAAAGGGCTTCCTGGTTCTCTTTGAGGGATTTTTCGAGCTCCCAGATTTCCCTTCTTTTGTCTGTCAGCTCTCTTTCTTCGTTTTTGATCCGGAAAGCAAGCTCTTTTTCCTGGCCGAGACAACTGTTGTGCTGGCGGGCAGCCTCTTGGTGCCGGAATTCAAGTTGCGTCAGCTTGCGTTTATAGTTGAGCCCTGTGAGCTCGCGGATTCTCTCTCGGAGCTTCCTGTAGCGGGCGGCGGCTTGAGCCTGCCTCTGGAGGGAGTTCTTCGCCCGGCTCACTTCGCTGATGATATCTTCGAGCCGGATGAGATTCTGCTCGCTCGAGGCGAGCTTGCTCTGGGCTTCCTTTTTTTTGTCTTTGTAAAAGGCGGTGCCGGCTGCTTCCTCGAGCAGGAGCCTTTTTTCGGCGGGCTTCGCCGTGAGCAAAAGCCCGATGCTTCCCTGCTCGATGACAAAATACTCTTTTTCCGCCACAGCCCTTTTCCAGAGGGTGTCCTGGATATCCTTCAGGCGGGAGGCTTTCCCGTTCAGGCGGTACTCGCCCTCCCCGGAGCGGAAGACGCGGTGGTTGATGACAATCTCCTCGTCCTGGTGCTCGAGAGACAGGATGACATCGGCCATGCCTAAAGGAGGTTTTTTGGAGTTTCCGTTGAAGATGATGTCCTCGGTCTTTTCTCCGCGCAGCCCTTTTTGCCTTTGGCCGCCCAGAACCCAGAAGATGGCATCGACAATGTTGCTTTTGCCCGTGCCGTTGGGCCCGACAATGGCGGTTATCCCGGGGTGAAAGACGACTTTTGTTCGTTCGGGAAAGGATTTAAACCCTTGCAGTTCCAGCTTCTTGATGATCATCTATGCCATATTCTTCTGCGGGGCAAGTGTTAATTTTCTAATCTAGCCTCCAGCCAGAGAGGTATTTTATTCGATTTGGGCTTTTTTTTAAAGTTCCAACTTTTAATGATAGCATCTCTTTATCCGCGATGGGTCCTGTCATG
>CAZKEW010000107.1:0-4137 GCA_964551885.1 uncultured Eubacteriales bacterium | reverse complement strand
CATGCCACCCATGAATGCATTAGCAAATATCACTGATGCGGTTATGCTTTTCATTATGAACAAATGATTCTATAATAAGTTGGTGAAGCCAACGCTTAAGTCTTTCCTCCCAAAAAAGAAAGTCCTTTTATGGCTGTTCTTGGCCGGCTGGCTTCTCCTCGGTGTGAGCTGGGTGATGTCCTTCTACGCTTATTCGCGGCTGCCTCAAGAGACGGCCCTCTGGGTGAGCCTCTGGAGGGGGGAACCGGTTTGGACGGAAAAATCGCTCCTTTTCTTCATATTTCCTCTTGCCCAAACCTTCCTCTTTTTGCTTTTCTTGGTTGCGGCCAGAATGATCTTTTTCAGAGAATCCGGCGCCGGGAAAAAGGCTTTGTCTGAGGATGGAGAAAAGAAGAGCCGTTTGTTAGACCTGAAAAAAGAAGTTGTCTATCTGGCTTTGATTTTTATCAACCTGATCTTCATCCATCTCCAAACCAGCTTAATTCTCTTGTCTCATCGAATAGGTGAGGGGATTAATAAGTTTTATTTTGGTATGCTCATCGGGGTCATTTTGATACTTATTCCATACTACTATGCGCGGGGCAAAATGCTCCTGAAAGGATAACCGGGGACGGTTCTCCTGGAGAACCGTCCCCGGTTACGCGTGCTGACGAGCCAGCCTGCCTGATTGCCGTATTGACACTTCCGGCTAAATCCATTATTTTCTATCTGCTCGAAGCCTTCAATGGCGGGCCAGCGTAGCTCAGCAGGCAGAGCGGCTGATTCGTAATCAGCAGGTCGAGGGTTCGATCCCCCCCGCTGGCTCTCCTTTCCCTAAAAGGATGGGAAAATCCAGGAAAACGCGCTGAGTGCATGACCGGTGTCAAAGGCCAAATTCTAAAAGAGGAGGGCAAGCCATGTCTGAAGAAATCAATGTTCGTTGGGGCTGGCTCAAGGGAATGTATATTTACACTATTGTTGTAGCAGGGGGATTCGGTTTGGGAATAATATTCATCCCCAACCTAATACAATCTATTTTCCGTATGCCAAGTCAGGATCCAATAGTTATGGGAATTCTTGGCAGCGTCTATTTGGCGTTCGCGCTTCTATCTCTATTAGGATTACGGTCTCCTCTCAAGTTCGTGCCTATTTTGCTGCTGCAACTGGGCTATAAAGTCGTCTGCTTTATTGGTATCATCCTTCCTATCCTGGTTGCCGGTAAGTTTCCGGCTTACGCGATATTGTATGTCGTGGTGTTCGCAACCTTTATCATTGGAGACCTTATAGCGATCCCTTTTTCTTACGTCTTTAAAAAACAAGCAGATCAATAAATTGACGCCTCAGGACGAGTAATCGAATTGGAGACAGCGATTCGATTAAAGCATATCAGGCACAACTCTAACAGAAAATTGGCATTTTAATTTTGGCATGTCAGCCAAAACCGGCAAAAAACGTTTGCCGAGAAGCCGTCGAGTCGGTATACTAAAAAGAAAAAAACGGAGGCACCATGAACAAAGCTTTAACGTTGGGGTTTTTGCTTGTCTTTGTCATGATGATCTTCAGCCTAAGCTGCGTTCCCGGCCCCAATGACCTCGAGAAAACACCCGATAAGGCCGGGAAAGTGGCCGGCTTCTGGAAGGGGATATGGCACGGGCTTCTTTCGCCCATCACCTTCATTATCTCCATATTCACGAAGAACATTCGTTTCTATGAAGTCCACAATAATGGCTCCTGGTATAACTTTGGATTCGTCATCGGCGCCGGCCTATTCCTGAGCGGCGGCATCCTGGGCAAGAAAAAGAAAAGGAAGGTCTAAGGATTTTGAATTTTTCCCAAGAATTTTTTGGGCCGAGTGGAGAAGAAATTCAAAACAGCCAACCCGATTAAGATCAAAATAATCGAAACCCAGACCGTCTTCTCCTTAAGGTGGATAACGCCGGCACTTACCGGGCTTCTGTAAGACCTGCTTTTGTCAACGAGCGGTTCGAGGCTTCTTGTTTTATCCTCACTCCAGGCATAAGAGGATTTTTCGAGGGTCTGGGTGAAATATTTTTTTAGGATGAGATTTTCCTTGTAGGCGATAAAGAGTCCTTCCCGCTTAGCCTCATCGTTTTTCGCTTTCAGCGCTTCCTCTTCTTTTCGGTCCCGGCGGAAGATATGGACCCGCATTTCATACAGAAACGGATGAATCAAGGGGCTGTACGTGCTCAGAAACTGGCCGTAGTCCTTGTCTTTCCAGTCTCTCAAAATTTGAGCATAGTGGTCTGAACTCTCTTTGTCGATTCTCCTCAGGGCCTCGATCGATAGGCGTGAATAAAAGATGCCTATCTCCGAGTCCTCGTGCTTCTTACTGAATTCAGACATGGGTTCTTCTTTGAGGAGGAAGGAGAAAAAGGGAAAACGGTTTACATAGCTCGCCACTCGTTGGGGCGTGTTCGAGGCGCAGAGGCCGAGCAGGACGAGATTTATGGCCAGAAGCACAGAAACCTTTCTGACCGACCGTGGGCCTATTTTTTCTGCTATGAACTTGGGCTTTATGCCTTTCCAAATAGCCACCTCAAAGAGTCCAACTGCAAGAGCATTGAGGCCGGTATCCCGGAAGTCCCAGTAGCGGTTTGGCATCATCCACTGCAGGATCTCATCAAAAATCCCGACGAGAGATCCGATGAGAAAAGCGGCAAGATAAATGCTTTTATCCCGGATAGAGAGACTTAAGGCCCGAAAGAGAAAAAAACCCAGAAGGCCGTATTCCAGGAAATGAACGGCCTCCTCAGGCGCTCTCCACAGCTTCAGTGTGAAATAGACATAGAGGCCGGCCACCGCCGTCAGCCAAATATAGTTCGATGGAGAGCGGATCTTCAGCCGTAAGACAAGAACGTAAACGAGCGAAAGAAAGGCCACTCCTATTGCCGCGAGCACTGAGTACCCAAAAAGCGAGCGCCCCCAATTAGTGGAGACGAATTTCTGTATCGTCCGGGCCAAGGGCACGATGAGAAAAATGGCCAGGGTGCAGAGGGCTACCCAGAGCCAGGCCAAAAAATTTTTCATTTTATTCATAGCAGATGCAGATTTCCGACGTTGACCCGGGAGAGATGCCGGTGTGCCTCATTATAGCATTCTTCCACTTGCAAGCGAGGAGTTGGCGGCAGGTCGGTCATGAGATAATCGGGATGAAAGACAAGAAGCGAATAGGGGATATCTCTGTCCTGCTCTGAGATGAACCTGGCGATCTCTTTGACTTCCTTCGCATCCACATAATAGGGAACAAGAAGAGTTGTTGCTGTGAGCAAATCTTTTTTCGGCAAATGCCGCCAAAGCAGGGAAAAATTCTCATAGGCCCGGCGATTGTCCACCCCGCAGAGAGCCAGAGAAAGGTGGCGATGGAAGCATTTGAGGTCGAATTTCACTGTGCCTCCGCTATCCGCAGAAAGCTCGGCGGCTTTTTTCACCAGCTGAGGATGGCCGCAGCCGTTCCACTCCCAACAGATGCGCTTTTTTTTGCCGCTCTCCATAAGAATCCTCCGGCTAACTCTGAGGGCAAAAGGGAGCTGAGGTTCTGGTGATCCGCCAAAAAAGCAGACACAGCGGACTTCGGGAAGAAGCGCAGCCTGGACGATCTTGTCTTCCGTGAGCAGGGGGGCTTCTTTGAGCCGCTTATGCGAATGGTTCTGGCAGAAAAGGCAGTCGAAATTGCACCCGTAAAAGAAGACAGCGAGGTTAGACCCTCTTTCCCTGGAGCCTTCACAAAACCAGGCCGCGCAGCAATTTGTCGGCAGGGGATCGAGATAGATGTGGGCGAGGGCAGTTTTCGGGGATGAGATAGCGCCTATCTTGCCTCGGGTACTTTTTCTCAGGCCGCAATAGCCTTTTTTTTCAGGGCCGGGCCGGCATTCGTTCGCGCACAGGCGGCATTTTGCCCCGGCAGATTGCTTCGGGGGCACCCCGGGAAGGCCGAATTTTTCTCTTGAAGACTGATGAGAAACTAGCGAGACCTGCCTCACAGAAAGAGAGCGCAAACATTCCGGACAAGCTCCAATGATTTCTGCCGCCGGCCTTTTGCCGCAAATCGCGCAGGTGACCACTTAAAAATTCCTCTTTCTCCTTATTTTAATTTTTTTCGCAAAAAATTTCTTTGACATTTAAAAAAACATTCATCTA
>CAZKEW010000106.1:0-8188 GCA_964551885.1 uncultured Eubacteriales bacterium | reverse complement strand
GAAATAGGGGGACGGTTCTCATCGAGAACCGTCCCCGTCTTCTCAGCCCTTGTGTCAAGAATGAAGACCTGACCCCAAGAGTATGGAGTCAACGGGAACAATTCAACAGGTTGCACCTTGGGGAACGTCCCCCAGAAAACTTGCTTCTTCCCCGGCCTGGTGATATCATCGAGGGCAGGAGAGAACGTATGACCAAATTCCACAAAATCTCAAAAAGGCTCGACAGCTTCCGCGACGAAATGATCAACATGCAAATCAAGCTTTGTGCCATCCCTGCGATCGCGCCTTCCAACGGAGGCGAAGGAGAAGTCAAGAAAGCCGAGTTCCTGCTGGATTTCCTGAAGGAGGCTCAAGCCGGCGACATAGAAGTCATAAAGGCTCCTGACCTCGATGCCCCCTGTGGTTACCGTCCCAACGTTCTGGCCTTCTTTAAGGGCAAGAATTCTTCCAAGACGGTCTGGATCATGACTCACACAGACGTCGTTCCTCCGGGTGAAGTCTCCCTGTGGAAAGGAGACCCCTTCAAAGCCTGGGTCCAGGGAGGGAAAATCTACGGCCGCGGCGTCGAAGACAATCAGCAGGATATGGTCGCCTCCCTTTATGCCATCAAAGCTTTTCAGGCTGAAAAGATCAAGCCCAACTATAATGTCGGACTCGTCCTGGTCGCCGATGAAGAGACAGGCAGCCGAAAGGGAATCGATTATGTCCTGCGCCACACAAGAGCTTTCAAGAAGAAAGACCTGATCATTGTTCCGGATGCAGGGAATGAGACCGGAACCCTCATCGAGGTCGCTGAGAAAGGGATTCTCTGGCTCAAATTCAAAACCATCGGTAAGCAGGCTCACGCCTCCACTCCTCACAAAGGCGTTAACAGCTTCAAGGCCGCCTGCTTCTTAGTCACGGAGCTGGAGAACCTCTACCAGATTTTTAAGGACAAGGACGCGCTTTTCGAGCCGCCCATCTCCACTTTTGAGCCAACCAAAAAAGAGCCCAATGTGCCCAATATCAACACCATTCCGGGGGAGGACGTTTTCTACTTAGACAGCCGTCTCCTGCCCAAGGACACCATCGACGAGGTGGAACACCAAATCAATAAGATCGTCAAGAAAATCGAGGACAAATTCAAAGTGAAAATCACCTGGGAGGAACAGCAAAGAGCGGCGGCCGCTCCTCCCACCTCGGCCAAAGCCCCTGTCGTTAACGCCTTGCGGGCGGCGATCAAGGAGGTTTACCAAAAGGAGGCCAAGGCAAGCGGTATCGGCGGAGGCACGGTGGCGGCGCTTTTCCGCAGGGCCGGCTACGAGGCCGCCGTCTGGTCCAAAGTCGATGAAACTGCCCATCAACCCAACGAATATTGCCACATCGAAAATCTGGTGGGTGACGCCAAGGTTTTCGCCCATATCTTCCTCCAGGAATGAAAAAATTCATCCTTGTCCTGACCACGGTGCCGGAGGAGAAGAAAGGGCACGAGATTGCCGAAAAGCTCGTCGGGGAGAGGCTGGCCGCCTGCGTCACTGTCTCCTCGGCCTCGCAGTCTTTTTACTGGTGGGAAGGCAAGATAACGAAAGATCAGGAATATATTCTTTATATCAAGACAAAAGCCTCCCTTTATCCCCAGCTCGAGGCGAAGCTCAAAGAGCTCCATCCCTATGATGTCCCAGAGATCATCGCTCTGCCTATTAATAGAGGGTCGGAAAAATATCTTGGATGGGTGGACGAAGAGACTGAAGGCTAAGAATTAGGGTTTGTCCCAAGGTTACGTGATAGGTGATTTGACATGAGCAGAAAAGAAGGGCTACAACCTTCAAGAAGACTGAATCTAGGAGGTGTAGCCCTATGGACGACCTCGAAATTAAGATCGCCCTTACCTACAAGGTACCAAAAAACAATCTTACACTCAATGGGCTGTTGCGCGGGCTGGAGCGCGACCGGGATGAAATCATGAGAGCCGTCATCGGCCAGATCTTGCTGGCCTTGGAAGAGAAGGCCAAAGAGGATTATGCCTCGGATCGTTACGTCCAGGACGGCCATCAATCGACGGCCCGCAAGCTTCTGACCTCGTTCGGAGAGGTTCGCCACCGGCTAGCCCAAGTCCGGGAGCGAACGACAGGGGCCGTTGTTTTCCCTTTGGTCGAGTGGTTGCAGATCGAGCCGTATCGGCAGTACCAGAGGGAATCGCTGGAAGCGCCGATAGGCCAGGCGATTCATCTGTCGTACCGCCTGGGGGCCAAGGAAACTCAAAGGATCCGGGGCCAGGGGCCGAGCAAGAGCACGCTCTGGCGTCGCCTTCAGGAGTTGGCGCAATCTCAGGGAGTTTGGCCGACGCTCAAGCAGCGGCCATTCGAGTTTTTGATGGTGGACGGCACGAAGGTCAGACTCCAGAACCGGGGGGCCTCCCTGGGGACGACGGAGATGCGTTGGGCCTGGGCTGCGGAAGGCGTCGATAAACCTTTTGAATTGGTGGGGTTGTGGGTGGGCAAGGACTGGAAAACGATTCGCGGGGACCTCAATCATCGCCTGAACTACAGACGTCTGCGGATGTTGTTTTCCGACGGGGGACCGGGAATCGAGGACAACCTGGGGGCAGCCTGGATGGATTATCAGCGCTGTGTCTGGCATGGCCGGCATGACTTTCGCTTTCTTCTCTATGCGGATGAGGTCAAGGGGCAGGACCAACAGAGATTTCTGGAGCTTTTGAACCGGAATCCGCTGTTCCATCTGCGGCAGGCCGATTTGGAAGAATTGAGCCCGGCGGACGAGCCCCTGGTGCGGAAGTTGGTCGCCACGATCCGCAGCGGCTTCGCCGAGTTGCTGGCGGCGTTGCCGGAAACGAAATACCCGAAAGCACGGACGTATCTTGTGAACTTCTCGCAGCAGGCGCTGGTGTTTTTCGATTACTGGCTGGATCATCGACGCTGGATTCCATTCACGACGAACATTGCGGAGTCGGCGTTCAGCCGGGTGGTCAATCGGATCAAACGAGTCGGACGACGCTGGAGCGAGGGGGGACTTCTGAATTGGCTGACGATAGCCTTCCGAAAGATTTTTTATCCCGCTCTTTGGATGCGTCTGTGGAGCCAGTACCTGCGGCTTCATCGCAGTTTACAGCTGTCCTCCTTACTGTGCTGGTACCGGTGGATCAATGCCATCACGTAACTTTGGGACAAACTCAAGAATTAAAAATATTTCCGCTGGATCTTCTGGGCAACCTTGATCGTGTTCAGATGGATGCCGACCGTATCCTCGGCATCGACAGCATAGCCTCCTGCCAGGACGATAGCCACAGGAATCCGAAGCCGTCTCGCTTCTCCGATCACAATCTCATCTCTTTCGCGCAGGCCTTCTTTGGTGAGGCGGAGACTCCCCAACTGGTCTTTCTCAAAAGGGTCTGCGCCGGCCAAATAAAAGACCAGGTCAGGCTTGAATTCCCGGAAGAGGCGCGGAAAATGGGCGCGCAGGGCAGATAAATATTCCTCATCGCCGTCCCCTGACCAAAGGCCCACATCCACCGTGCTAGATGGCTTATCGGCGGGATAGATGTCCATCTGGTGAATGGAGAAGGTGAAAGCATAGTCCTTGCCGCCGAGAATATGGGCAGTCCCGTTCCCCTGATGGACGTCGCAGTCGACAACCATGGCCTTTTGGACGGCGCCTTCATTCTTCAACTTCTCCAGGGCGACTGCCACATCATTGAGGACACAGAAACCCTCGCCATGGTCGGGATAGGCATGATGAAACCCGCCGCCGATGTGGACGGCCAGGCCCTGCTCAAGGCTAAGACGGCCGGCGAGAATCGTCCCGCCCACCATCAGCCGGGCAAATTTCACCAACTCCGGCGAAAAAGGAAGCTCGAGGGTCGCGATTTCATCATCAGAGAGCGTGCCTGTTTTTAGTCTCTTGATGTACTTCGACGTATGGACGAGCAGAACATCTTCATCGGCAGCTAACTGGGGAGTGAGAAATTTCTCTTTTTTGGCGCCTATCAGAAGGAGCTTTTCGTAAATGGTCCGGTATTTCATGATCGGAAAAACGTGCTTTCCGACATTGAGCATCCAGTAGTCGTCGCTATAGACAAAGAGAAACGGAATTTTTCGCCTCTCCCAAAACTTCAGAAAACGCATCGTCCAATCTTTGAACCATAAAACATATCAAAAAAACCCCTCGGCGTAAACCAAGAAGAAGGGGGACGGTTCTCGTTGAGAACCGTCCCCGTTTTCCTGACTTGAAATCTGTGCCGAAATTAATATGATATATGCCTAAAGTCACATTTTAAGGAATTCATAAGAGGAGTCGCATTCATGAAACTTTTGACCCGGATGGCCAGAAGCTTTGTGGCCGGCGAAACCACGGACGAGGCCCTCAAGCAGGTAAAGAGACTCAACGAAAAAGGGATCATGGCCACCCTGGATGTTCTCGGAGAGGGGGTCAAAGATAAAGAAACAGCCGACAAGGCTGTCCAGGCCTACCTTGACCTCCTGGACGCCATTCCCAAAGCGGGGATAGACTCCCATGCTTCGCTGAAACTTACCCAGATGGGCCTTGATATCGACAACGAGTACTGCTACGAGAACATGGTCAAAATCATCGGCAAGGCCAAGGCGCTCAACAATTTCGTCCGCATCGACATGGAAGACTCGCCCCATACGCAGCGAACGCTCGACATTTTCTACCGCCTCAGGCAGGAGTTCGACAACGTCGGGATTGTCATCCAGGCCTACCTCTACCGCTCGGAGAAAGACATCCAGGACATCAACCGGATCAAGGCCAGGGTCCGCATCTGCAAGGGAGCCTACAAAGAGCCCCAGGAAATCGCCATCAAAAAGATGAAAGATATCCGGCAAAACTTCATGAAGCTCACGGACATGCTTTTCAGGGACGGCGTTTATCCGGCCATCGCAACTCACGACGACAAGCTCATCAAGGCCGTCAAAGCATACGTGGCCGAGCACAACATCTCGCATGATGCTTTCGAATTCCAGTTCCTCTACGGAATCCGCAACAAGACACAGCAGAAATTAGTCGAGGAAGGCTACAGGGTCAGGACTTACGTTCCCTTCGGGACTCACTGGCTCCCCTATTTTTCGCGGCGGCTGCGGGAGCGGAAAGAGAACATCCTCTTCGTTGTGAAGAATCTTTTCAAGAGATAAGCTTCGGCGTTTTGGTCTTTATTTCAACATTGTTGTTTTTATAATTATTCTGCTAGCTTAATCTACGAGTCAAATACGGGCGCGTTCAATTCTGTGTCAGGCGAGGACAAAGCGACGTAGTAATCTCAAACTGAGATCGCCACGCCCCTGCGGGGCTCGCGATGACAATATAAACCGACCCTCTATAAATTACAATTTTTAAACTTAAGACTGAACCTTATTGCTCAAAAACTGAAGAAATCGCTTTAATCGGCGTCGGAGTCTTTCTTTCCGATGTTCACCTGGGCTGCGGCGAGCCGGGCAATCGGAATCTGATAGGCGGAGCAGCTCACGTAGTTCAACCCGATCTTGTGGCAGAAGTAGATCGAGCGCGGGTCGCCTCCGTGAACGCCGCAGATCCCGACTTTCAAGTTGGGCCGTGTCTGGCGCCCCTTTTCCACCGCCATCTTCATCAGCTCTCCGACACCCGTTGTGTCCAGCGTCTCGAAGGGGTCGTCCTTCCAGATGCCATGAGTCAGGTAGTAGTTGAGGAATTTCCCGCCGTCGTCGCGAGAAACGCCGTAGGTCGTCTGAGTGAGGTCGTTCGTGCCGAAGCTGAAGAACTCGGCTTCCTGCGCCACCTCATCCGCGGTGACGGCGGCACGCGGAATCTCGATCATCGTGCCGACCGAATAATCCACTTTGACGCCGTATTTCTGCATCACATCCTCGGCCACCTTCTGGACGATCTTCTTCTGGTTAGTCAGCTCGGCGACATGGCCGACGAGCGGGATCATGATCTCGGGATAGACCTTATCGCCTTCTTTGGCCAATTGGCAGACGGCCTCGAAAATGGCCTGGGCCTGCATCTCGACGATTTCGGGATAAGAGATACCTAAACGGCAGCCCCGGTGGCCCAACATAGGGTTGAACTCGGTGAGCTGGTTGACGCGAACCAAGAGCTTTTCCAGTTCCTCGATCTTTTGTTTATTCTTGCGCGGGTTGGCCTTAAGGGTCGCCAATTCCACCATCAGGTCTTCCCGGCGAGGGAGGAATTCATGGAGCGGCGGGTCGATCGTCCGGATGGTCACCGGATTCCCGTGCATGGCTTTGAAGAACGCATAGAAGTCTTCCCTCTGGAACGGCAGGAGTTTGGCGAGGGCTTCGCGCCTCTTTTCTTCGGTTTCGGAGAGGATCATCTCTTTGATGATGGGAAGCCGGTCTTTCCCGAAGAACATGTGCTCGGTCCGGGCGAGGCCGATTCCTTCGGCACCAAAGGCAAAAGCCGTGCGGGCGTCTTCCGGTGTATCGGCGTTGGCGCGGACGCGCAGCCTCCTCATCTCGTCCGCCCAGGAGAGGAGTTTGGTAAGGTACTGGTATATCTTCGATTCCACGGGCTTTTTCTCGCCGCGAACGACCTGGATGATCTCGGACGGCTGGGTCCTTATCTCGCCGGCGAGGACCTCGCCGGTGCTGCCATCAATGGAGATCCATTCGCCTTCTTTGAAGGTCTTGTCACCGACGAAGAAACGTTTGCCTTCCTCGTCGATGCGCAGGGCGCCGCAGCCGACAACGGCCGGCTTTCCCATCTGGCGTCCGACGACGGCGGCGTGGGATGTCATTCCCCCGGTCGCAGTCAGAATGCCCTGGGAGGCGCTCATCCCGTGGATATCGTCGGGTGAAGTTTCGGCGCGGACCAGGATGACCTTGCGGCCTTCTTTCTTCCAGGCAACGGCCTCTTCGGCGGTGAAGACGGCCTGACCAGCGGCCGCACCCGGGGAGGCGGCCAATCCTTTAGCCAGGGCTTCGTGCTTGACCTTCTCCTCCGCATCAAAAATGGGATGGAGGAGCTGCTTGAGGGCGTCGGGCTCGACCTGGAGGAGCGCTTTCTCCTTGGTGGTCAAGCCTTCCTCAACCAGGTCAACGGCGATTTTGACGGCAGCCTGGCCGGTGCGCTTTCCGTTTCTCGTCTGGAGCATGTAGAGCTTTCCGTCCTGGATGGTGAACTCGAAGTCTTGGACGTCGCCGTAATGTTTCTCGAGGTTCGTCGTAATGTCCTTGAGCTGCAGGAAAACTTCAGGCATTTCTGATTCGAGCTTTTTGATCGGGGAAGGCGTGCGCACGCCGGCCACGACATCCTCGCCCTGAGCATTGAGGAGATATTCGCCGTAGAGCACTTTCTCGCCGGTGGCCGGGTTTCGGGTGAACCCGACGCCCGTGCCCGATTTTTCGCCGATGTTGCCGAAGACCATCAGTTGGACGTTGACGGCCGTGCCCAGGTCGTCGGGGATATGATTGAGACGACGGTAGGTGATGGCGCGCGGGTTGTTCCAGGACTTGAAGACAGCGTCAATGGCGAGATGCATCTGCTCATGGACATCTTGAGGAAAGTCTTGGCCGGTTTCGGCCTTGATGTGCTGACGGTAGGCGGCGATGACCTCTTCCAACATCATTTCTGTCAATTGATGATCCTGGACAATGTGGTATTTTTCTTTGTGGGCGCGCAGAATTTCCTCGAACTTTTTCTTCGGGATGCCGAGGACGACATCGCCGAACATGTGGATCAAGCGCCGGTAGCAATCCAGAGCGAAACGGCGGTTGCCGCTCTTCCTGGCCAATCCTTCGAGTGTCTTGTCGTTGAGCCCGAGGTTGAGGACCGTGTCCATCATCCCGGGCATGGAAAACTTGGCGCCCGAGCGGACCGAGACGAGGAGAGGGTTGGCGGGGTCGCCGAACTTCTGACCGGTGACTTCTTCCAGCTTCTTGAGGCTGGCTTGGATTTCCGCTTCAACCTCAGCCGGCAACTTCTCGCCGGCCCCGGTGAAGATGTTGCAGACTTCCGTGGAAACCGTAAAACCCGGAGGAACCGGAAGACCGATCCCCGCCATCTCGGCGAGGTTGGCTCCTTTCCCTCCGAGAAGATCTTTCATGTCCTTGTTTCCTTCGGCATGGGCAGGGGCAAAAAAGTAAACGAATTTCTCGGACATGGTCTAACTCCTTAAAAATAAAACACCTCAATATACCCGGATAGGGCCAAAAATTCAATAGCTGGGGAGTACCTT
>CAZKEW010000105.1:0-8252 GCA_964551885.1 uncultured Eubacteriales bacterium | reverse complement strand
ACACCGGTATTGTCCTTCGCTATCCCGACTACCTGTGGGTCGACCAGTTTATTTCCTTTCTCCCCGACGGATACAGAAAACAGCAAGAGAGGGTGCTGGCAAAAATGATAAGGGATCTTGAAGCCAAGGGCCAGGGTTCTCAACGCGAAAGCCTCATCAATGAATTCTGGCGCAAGCTGAAAAATGACCCAGAGGCTAAAAAAAAATATCTCATCCACTTCAACGAGACATATGGAGCCTGGATTCTAAAACAGAATGCCGTCATCAAGATCAATGATATCGTCTTCGTCCACGGAGGAATAAGCGAGAAATACTCCCTCTGGAAGATCGAGGACCTTAACAAGCGCCTCCGGCTGGAACTCTCTGAACTAGCAAGGGCTGAAATAACTTCAGAACAGCCAAGGATTGGTCAGCTGGAGGTCGCTTATAAAGGAGGCGGCCCGCTCTGGTACAGGGATTTGGCGGTCGTCCCAGAGGAAGACATGAAAGAGGAAGTTGACAGAATACTAGCTAATCTCGGGGCTAAAGTCATAGTCCTCGCTCACACGCCGCGCATCCCTTCCAAGAAGGAGATGAGCCGATTTGGAGGAAAGATTTGGATCATCGATACGGGCATTTCTAGCGTCTACGGCGGACGCCTGAGCGCCTTGATCATCGAGAATGGAGATTTTCGTATTTGGGGGGAAAACAATGAAAAAACAGATCAGTCTTACAATCCTCTTCCTGACTCTCTTCTTTTTTGGCCTGTCTTTTTCAGAAAAATCCCAGTCGGCCAATGAAGAAGAGAGTGAGATGAAAAGCCTGGAAAAATTTTTAAGAGAGGCCGCTGTTGTCTCTGTGGATAAGAATAGGGTCGGTGGAAGAACAGCGCCCTGGATCGTAACGCTTGATGACGGAAAAGCCAAACACCGCGCCATGTTCAAGTATGTCAACAGCCAGAGGCCGCGGCCTGTTCCGGATAGCTACAAATATGAGATTGCCGCCTTCGAGCTGACAAAGCTTCTTGGAATAGAAATTGTTCCTCCTGTTGTCGAGAGGGAAATTAGGGGTGTGAAAGGCTCTCTTCAAATCTTCCTTGAAAACTGTATCAAGGAAAAAGATAGGGAAAGAAAAAAACTTGAGCCTCCCGACCCCAAGGCTTTTGCCGATGCTATGGAACAGATCAGGGTTTTTGAGAATTTGGTATACGACGAGTGCCTGGATAAGGACGATATGATGGTCCATAAGGAAAACTGGAAAGTCTGCCGGGTCGATTTTTCTGAGGCTTTCTATCCCTCCTTTGAGCTCCTCCGGGGCTGTGAAATCACGCGTTGTTCGAGGAAACTCTATCAGGGAATGGACCAATTGAACGATGATGTCGCAAGATCAGCGATGAAGGCCTACCTGAATGATGAAGAAATCAACGCGCTCCTGCAAAGAAAAAAGCTTATCATTGAAAAGCTAAATAAATTGATTGAAGAAAAAGGCGAAGGAGCCGTTCTTTTTCCTTCAGCCAAGAAGGAAGGAGGGGCATAATGAATAATCCGGCGACGGAAGCTGCTCTGGGGACGGGGGAAAAATCTTCGGGACTTGCTTACCGGTTTCTCAAGATTTTCGCTGATATTCACCCTGGCGAAGCGCCCACGGCTTTTCTTTTAACACTCAACGTCTTTCTTCTGCTCTTGGCTTACTATCTTATCAAGCCTGTACGAGAAGCCCTCATCCTGGTTGGGCAGGATCCCCAAACAAAAGCTTACCTCTCTGGGGCGCAAGCCATTCTGCTTATCTTTGTCATTAACGCATTCAGCCGTCTCGCTTCCAAAGTCCCACGCCACCTTCTTATTACCTGGGTGACTATGTTTTTTATTTCCAACCTGGGCCTTTTCTACATTTTCCACCTCTTAGGAATGCCCATGGGGACGATGGGCATCATCTTCTTTATCTGGCTCGGCATCTTCAATATTTTTATGGTTGCCCAGTTTTGGGGCTTCGCCAACGATATCTATACAGATGAAGCCGGAAAACGATTGTTCCCCATCGTTGCTGTCGGACAAACTCTGGGAGCTGTTTTCGGGTGGAGGATAGCCCACGCGGTTATAGGCCCTTTCGGGAAAAATTTTGCATATTATATGATGTTGATGGCAGCAGGCATCCTGGGAATATGTATTGTACTGACAATCACCATTCATAAGAGGGAGATCAAGCGAATCCATGAGAGAGCCCTGCGAGTCGATAAAAAGACTGCAGAAGAAGAGAAAATGAAAGAACAGCCGCTTAAAAAAGGCGGCGGATTTCGTCTCATTTTTAAAAGTCAGTACCTTCTCTTCTATGCCTTAGTTATTCTTTCTCTTAATTTTGTCAACGCCACAGGCGAATACATCTGGGGAGATATCCTTAAGCCCGCCGCCGCTAAAGCTGTCCAAATGGGGACATCGGGAGGGCTCGATGAAGCCCAGCTTGTCGCCAAAATTTCAGCGGATTATCAAGGTCTGGCCAGTATAATCGCCTTGATCATCCAGCTATTTCTGGTGTCCCGGATCATCAAATGGGTTGGAGTCAGCGGATCCCTCCTGTTCTTGCCTCTCATCGCTCTGGGAGGTTATGGCTTTGTGACTTTCGGTGCCTCTCTCATCCTGGTCAAATGGATTAAAGGGCTGGAAAACGGCACCGATTATTCTCTGATGAACACGACCAAAGGAGCCCTCTTCCTCATCACTTCAAGAGAGGAGAAATACAAAGGTAAAGCAGCGGCAGATACATTTTTTTACCGGGGTGGAGACGCCCTCGCCGCCGTGATGGTTTTTGTAGGGTACAATTTTCTTAAATTTAAGGCGGAAAGCTTTGCTAAATTGAACGTGGCCGTCATCCTCATCTGGATTTTCTTCAGCATTCTTGTGATCCGGGAATACAAAAAGATAAGAGCAAAAACGGCAGTGCCTGGAACGGCACAGACTTCTTAAAAGTTTACCTTATCCGTAGGTCTTTGACCTTGATGATCCCCCCTGAATCCTGGGCGATATAAAGATAACCCTCATCATCCCTGGCCAGCCCCTCCTGGTTATCGCCAAGAAATGCATATTGTCTTGCTAATTTGCCCTCCAACGTAATCTCCACCAAAATATTATCGGCGTCGCTGACGACATTCAAGAGCTTTGTGTCGGGGTCATAATACATGGCCGATGGGTCATCCATCTTGAACGGCAAAACACGGAGAATCCGCGCTTCGGCCTCCGGAGCACGGCTCGATTTCAGGGGGACAAAGATTTCCATGATGCACGGAGGGTCCCATTGGTTGCCGATATAGAAAGTCCCTCCCTCGGGATGATTTTTATTTGGGACAAAAGCGATGCTTTCAATCCCGTTGTCATAGGCACCGACCTGGTTCTGGATAAAGTTGGGATTGCCTTTATATTCTCTATTGATCGGGAATCTCCGGGTGACTTCCCGCTTATCCGGGTCAAACTCAAGGATGACATCATCTGCTTCAACGGCGATGTAAAGGAGCCCTGTTCCGGGGTCAACGGTCACACCTTCCAGGTCTCCAGGGACTTTTTGAAAAAAAACCGGCGTCCCATCTTTTTCCATCTCCGCTATCGCACCTTCATCGCTCACCACAAAAAGCGTTTTCCTCAAGGGGTGATAACAGATCCCAGAAGGTTCGGCTAATTGCTGCTTGTCGATGTTGCCCCCAAATCCCTGCACATCCAGCCATTTATAGGGGAAACGGATGGTCGGGGCATATTTTGTCGTAGAACAAAAGGAGAAAAAAACAAGCAGAAGCGAAAGTGTAAAATTCTTTTTCATCTTCGTGTCTCTCTCGGATTCCTTAAAGAAACCCAAATTTATACCAGAAGAAAAACGCCTGTCAATTTATTTCAGCGTTCGGTATTGACTTTCTCAATGCAGATCATTATCATAATAATGCTCAAATGAGCGGGCAAAACGACCTAAAGGGAATTAGCCGATGAAACCCAAATTTATCTTGCTGACAGCTCTTTCTTTGTTTTTTATCCACTTTCATTTGGCCTACGGACAATTCCTCCCAGAAGAGATCGCTCAGCGGCCCCAATGGGAGGAATTCCTCAAGACGGCCGAAATTGTCCGCTTCGAAGATATCGGAGAAGGAGTGACGAAGCCGATCAGAGTCTATTTAAGAAAAGGAGATGTCGAAGCAAAAGCCGCCTGGAAGAACCCGAGCGGCATCCAGCTGGGCTTTCTTGAAGGATGGCAGTACGAGATCGCGGCTTATCGACTTGATAATCTTTTAGGCTTGAATATGATTCCCGTTACTGTCGAGAGGGAATTCAACGGCAACCCGGGAGCTCTCTCGCTCTGGGCTACGAGCGAATACAGCCTGCTCAAGATTATGCAAGAAAAAATCGAGATTCCTACGGCCGTATCGGAGCAGACAGAGAACATGAAATACCTGACGAGGGCTTTTGACAGCCTCATTGCCAACGAGGACCGGACCCAGCAGAATGTCCTCTATACCAAAGACTGGAGGACAATCATAATCGATCATTCGCGGTCGTTTCGCTCTTCCAAGGAATTCATCGAAAAATTGATGTTCGGAAGGAATGGCATCAAGAAGTTTGCCGACGGCAAGCCCTTCCTCTTCCGCAGGCTTCCCCGTTCTTTTATCGAAAAAGTGAAAGCTCTGGATTTTAAGATTATCAAAGAGGAGGTTGGTACCTACCTGACCGACAAAGAAATCGAAGCTATCCTCAAGCGCAAAGTGCTCCTTCTTGCCGAAGTCGACCGGATGATCAAGGAAAACGGAGAAGCCAAGGTTCTCTACTGAGGCCGCGCGGCGGTTTTCATTGACATAAGTTAAATAAAAAATAAAATATGAGAATGAGGCAAAATTTTTGAAAGAGAAGGAGGGAAATTTGAAAAAATACCTTACTGTTTCTATCTTTTTCATCGTTTTTCTCGGATTTACACTCCCCTCTTTTGCCCAGTTCACTCCTGAAGAGCTGGCAGAGAGGCCTAAATGGGAAGAATTTCTGCTCAACGCCAACATCGTCGGCCAAGAGCAGATGAGCGGTTCTGAAGCTGTGACCAGCCCGTGGCAGCTCACTCTCGAGAAAGACGGCATCACCAAATTCGCCCTCTGGAAGAACCCTGAAGGACGGATGAAGGGCTACATCGAAGGCTGGAAATATGAAATTGCCGCTTATCTTTTCGACAAATATCTTGAGCTCAACATGGTGTCGCCGACAGTGGAAAAGAGGTTCCAGGGAAACCTCGGCTCCTGCCAGCTCTTTGTTGACTACTGGTTGAGCCTGAAGAGGATCAAAGAGCAGAAAATTAAAGTCCCATCCTATAAAATTTTCAACTATAACAGGTGCCTCTCTCTGCAGCGCGCCTTTGATAATCTCATCGGGAATGAAGACCGCCATCAGAACAATTATCTCCTCACCCAAGACTGGAGGATGATCCTTATCGACCACTCCCGCACATTCCGGACCGGCAAAAAATGGACCACGCAGCTTTTCTATGGGCCCAAGAATCCAGAAGGGCTAACAATGAAAGAGATCCCGCGAGCTCTTTTTGAGAAGATCAAAGCCCTGAATTACGACATTATCAAAGGCTTTGTCGGGGAAAATCTCGACGACGACGAAATCAACGCCGTCCTGGCCCGCAAAGAGCTGATCATCAAGGAAATCGACAAGCTGATCCAGCAGAACGGAGAGGACAAGGTCCTCTACTGAGGCCTAAGCTTTCTTGGTCTTGGCTCTCTTGTACATCGTCAGGACGTTCTGGTCATTTTCCCGACGGTAAGAGAACCCGTCCATCAGTTTTCGGGCGAGGAATATTCCCAGCCCTCCCTTTTGTTCCTTGCTGATCATTTCCTCGATATCCCACTCTTTTATTTGCGTGGGGTCAAAGGGAATGCCGTTGTCCCTGATCTCCAAGTAAATCATCGCATCCTGATGCCACGTCTTGAGGAAGATATCGCCCTTTTCCTCAGGATAAGCATACCGCATGATGTTGCTGCACATCTCGACAAGCGAAAGCTCGATTTTAAAATAATCTTCTTCGCCAAGCTGCAGTTCTTCGAGGTTTTGTTTCAAAAAATTTCTGATGTTTTTTAGTTCGGCGAGCTCGCTTTTGACTTTTAAAGCTTTCATTAGCTGGAAAGACGAACAGAATAAGTGGTGCCGGAGGAGGGAATCGAACCCACACCCTTGTCGCCAAGGACTGGATTTTGAGTCCAGCGCGTCCATTTTTCCATCTTTCTCAATTGACTGAAAATAAATGTTTTACGGGAAGGGGGAGGGAATTTTCCTCTTTCGTGTGCCAAATTTGTGCCAAATTTTCCGCGCTTTTTTTTCTCGATGGCGAGAATTTGCCAGTGAAGATCTCGTTGACCTTTACCTGAAGCGCGATCAAGGCCTCTCCCCGGTTCTGAGCGCCTTTGATGACTTCCCTTCTTCTTTTTCCTTGACCATCCTGGTAATCCATATACCAGCGGTCCTTTCCCTTCTTTGTCTTTCTTAAATAAATCGTTCCTCTGCCATAACGCCAGCGCCGTTGAGATCCCTTCACGGCGCTTTTACCTCCTTTCAAGAATCTCTTATCAAACTCATCCAGAGAAATCAAGATGTTTGATAAGAACTCGAAAGGAGAGCGGACGCGGCGCCTGGCGATCATTTCCTTGATCTCAGCGTGTTCAAACCTCAAGTTTTCATTCAATCGAACATAAGAAATTTTCCCCGCCTTCGCCCATTTATAAATGCTCTGGGGGTTAACGTGAAGAACAATCGAGCAAAGTCAGCTTTCTTTTGAACCAAGTTGGCGCTAGCATGGTCCGAATTTTTGACTGTGCATCCCTGAGGGAATTTTGAAAGCTTAAAAGTTTTCGAGAATATTTATTGTTGACAAATAGAACATTTTGCGTTACATTGTAATACAAGGAGACACAAAATGAGTCAAACGATGACTGTGAGAATCCCTGATGATCTACGGAAAGACTTGAAGGAAATTAGCAAAAAGGAGGGGATACCCGTCAGCGATTTGGTGCGTGAGTCCCTGAAAAAGTATGTATTGCTTTATCGATTTCGAAAACTAAGGAATATGGTTCTTCCGTTCGCCGAGGCCCAGGGTATTCTTACAGATGAAGACGTTTACAAAATCATTTCATGAAAGTCATTCTCGATACCAACGTGGTTTTTTCTGCCTTCGCCGCCCGAGGTCTAGCTCAAGCTGTATTTGAGCTTTGTCTGGAAAATCATACGATTATCGCCAGCGAACATATCTTGTCTGAGTTAGGCACTCATCTGCAGAAAAAACTGAAAATGCCGAGCGAAAAAGTGCAACTGATTATCGATTATTTGAGAGAAAGTTGTTCACTCGGCAAAGAAGCCCGGGTTAGCAAAGTGACATGTCGGGATGAAAATGATATCCATATACTCGGGCTTGCTGAGGGAACACGTGCGGATTTTATCATTACAGGTGACTTGGATCTCCTTGTGCTCAAGAAATATAGGTCCACATCGATCATTACCCCACGAGAATTCTGGGAAAGAGAGAAAAGGGGGAAACGCTAGGAGGCGAAATTCGCCACGAAAGATATACTATTCGCAAAGTTTTTGGGGTTAGCCTTTGAGAGTCAGAGGGGGCGGAATCCTTACAGATGAAGACGCTGTGGTTTTTTAACTTGAGGTATGAAGCCTGCATTGAGAGGAATAAAAAAGGAGGCAAAGATGAAATATTTTGAGAAAAAGTGGCTTTTTCTCTTTTTGTTTCTGGCTGCACTCGTTTCATCGGCTGCTGGCTAGCCAAGCAAAGAGAAGCTGCTGGATATGACTTATCCGTTTGCAGCGGCAAAAGAATTAAAGCAAGACGGTATCGTCCTCCGCTATTTGAATCTTCTGGACGTCGATAAGATGCTTCCTCAAGGGCTTCTTGAGCAAGAGGGTGGCTCACATGCCGAACCCATTTACCCCAAGGCTATCATCCAGGACAAGGTGGTCAATTACATCGTGAGAGAAGACCCACCTATAATAACGCCTGATTCTGAAGAACCCACCGAGATCGACGTCACCCTCAGTGTCAAAGAACTCCAGAGAAACAATATCCAGTTTTCAGCCGGCTACAGCGGTTAAACACAAGTCCTTTCCCCGAGGCCGCCACCTCTTGGCTGATCAGGGATGGGTTTCTCTCGTACTTCAGCCTTTCTCTGGTCTCCATGAGGTTGAAGGCGATGTGATCCAGAGGAGCCAGGATTTTCGTCAGGGTTGTCGTCTTACCGGTCTGCCTTGGCCCCA
>CAZKEW010000104.1:0-8289 GCA_964551885.1 uncultured Eubacteriales bacterium | reverse complement strand
CCCGGGAGCAGGTTAAAAATGCCCAGAGCCGTATTGATGACTGCCAGATAGGTGGATGATGCAGCCAGGGGCTCACTCACACCTTTCAGCAAAAAGGAAAGAATAAAGAAAGACAAGGCCAGGGCAAAGCTCGACATCGGCCCGACGAGAGCCATAGTAAACTCCCCCAGAGGCTTCTTGGGCTCTTCGGTGATCTGGGCTACTCCGCCCAGAATGAAAAGGGTGATGCTCCGAACCTTTTCTCCTTGCTTTAAAGCTACGATGGAATGAGCCAGCTCGTGAACCAAAACAGAAGCAAAAACAAGAAGACTGGTCACCAGGCCCATGACCCAATAGAGACTGCGCGACCAGTCAGGATGGGCCCTGGGGAAATAACTCCCGGCCAGGACCCAGGTGAAGAGGATAAAAATGACAAGCCAGCTGGAATCGATATTGATGTCGATCCCGAAGATTTTTCCCAAACGCCAAGTGTGTTTCATCCCTCTCCCTCCGTTGAAGCGATCAAGAGCGCCGCTTGCGCTTTTATTTTTCCCTTTTCAATATAAGGCTAAGGCCCTACATGAACCAGGTCATGGCCGAGATGAAAATCTTCCACATCATAGTAATCGGGGAATCGGCTGAGAAGATCGATTTCCGCCTTGATCAAGAAATAATGGCTTCTTTCCACGCAGCTCAAGTACTCGAGGATTTTCTTGTGCTTCTTTTCTTCAAGGACCAGGAACTTCAGCTTTTGCTGGAGGAGAATATTCTTCACCCTGTCCAGAAGCTTGGAATAAAAATTCGCCGCTTCTATCTCGGAACGGATAGCTCCAGCCAAGACCTCAAAAGGTTTCAGTTTTGCGTCCAAGGCCACCTCAATTCCTCTTAAAATCTTATAAATTTCTCTTTCGGCGCGCCGCAGACGGGACATTTGTCGGGGGCTTCGCCCTCGACCGTGAACCCGCACATCGAACACACCTGAACGGGGAAATAGCCCGAGTCCTTGCCCTCGTCAACAGCAGCTTTGGCTTTCTTATAAAGGCCGGCATGGACTTTCTCGGCTTCCATGGCGGCGTTGAACATCGTCACGGCCATTTTTTCCCCTTGATTCTCGGCGACAACCTTGTAGGCCGGGTACATTTCTTCGACTTCAAAATTCTCTCCGTCCACGGCAGCCTGGAGATTGGCGGTTGTTTTCCCGATTCCGTTGAGGGCGCGCAAATGGTTGGTTGCGTGGACTTGCTCGGCGAAGCTGTTGGCCCTGAAAAGGCGGGCGACGTTGGAGAATTTTTCCTTCTCTGCTGCGTCGGCGAAAGCCAAATACTTCATGTGGGCCTGGCTCTCACCGGAATAAGCGTTCTTCAAGTGTTCTTCGGTCATCTTTTTCATCTTGTCCTCCTTAAATTCTGATCATCCGTTCGATGGCTCCTCTCGCTCTTCGGCTGATTTCAGGAGGAACCTCGATTTTAAATTTCATCTCCTCCAGGGCTTTCCAGACCTTTCTGAGGTTGATTTTTTTCATGTTCGAACATAGGGCCATATCTTTAACCGGGTAAAATGCGGCGGAGGGATTTTCCTTCTTCAACCGGTAGATGATGCCGGCTTCCGTCCCGATGATGACTTCTTTTGCTGATGTCTCCCTCGCCGCATGAACCATGTTGCCTGTAGAGAAAACTTTATCCGCCAGGTCGATGACTTCAGGCCGGCATTCGGGATGAACCCAGACTTCGGCGCCGGGATAAATCCTCTTCTTGGCCAGGACATCGCCGGCATAGATCCGGTTGTGGACATAGCAATAGCCGTCCCAGGCAATAATCCTTTTCTGCGTCTGGCGGGCCACATAAGAGGCCAGGTTTTTATCAGGGACAAAAAGGATTTCGTCGTCCTCGATGGAGTTCACAACTCTGACGGCGTTTGAGGAGGTGCAGCAGACATCCGACTCCGCCTTGACTTCAGCCGTCGTGTTGACATAACTGACAACTTTTCTCCCGGGATATTTTTTTTTCCAATCTCTGAGCTCCTGAGCGGTGATCATATCGGCCATCGGGCAGCCGGCGTTGATGTCGGGAAGAAGGACGGTTTTCTGGGGAGACAGGATCGCGGCTGTCTCAGCCATGAAATGGACGCCGCAGAAGACAATCACCTCTGCTTCTGCCGCAGCGGCCTGCTGGCTCAACCCCAGGGAATCGCCGGTGTAATCCGCCACATCCTGGACCTCGCCGATCTGGTAATTGTGCGCCAGAATAACTGCCTTCCGTTCCATTCTTAACTGCTCGATCCTCTCCAAGATTTGCTCTTTGGTCATATTCATTTCTAAACCCACTTAATCTTTCGCCTTCCTGACATACACGCGGTAAACCCCGTCCTTTTCTTCAAGCCCGAGAAATTCCTGGCCGCTCATCTTGCACCAGGCCGGCATATCTCCCTTGATTCCCTCATCCGTGGAGATAACCTCCAGCACCTCTCCGACCTTCATTTCCTTGATTTTCTTGGCCGTCTGGATGATGGGCATCGGGCAGAGGAGTCCAAAACAATCCAGTTTTGCGTCGGCTTTCATCCCTTCCCTTCCTCAAAGGCTCAATGAAATAAGCGCGCTGATCATCAAATGCTAAGCCACAAAGAAACGCCGTCAATGGCGCTCGAATTCTGCTCCGCAGGACACGCACTTCTCTTCGCCTTTTTTGGTGAAGTTGCCGCAATGCGGGCATTCTTCAAGCTCGATCTGGCAGTGCCCGCAAAAATCTTCCATGCCTTCGATCGGCCCCTCACAATACGGGCAATAGCATTTTCCCTCTGCCGGCTCTGCGGGAGCAGGTTCGATCTTCTCCCCTCTGACTACGGCTTCCTTTTTCTTATAGTCTTCGATGGCGGCGTGAAGGGCATCTGCGCCCAGGTTCGAACAATGGAGCTTGTTCTTGGGCAAGCCGCCCAGCTCTTCGGCCACAGCCGTATTGGTGATCTTCATGGCCTCATCCAGGGTTTTGCCCAAAGCCATCTCGCTCACCATGCTGGAGACGGCGATGGCAGCGCCGCAGCCAAAAGTCTGAAACTTGATATCCTCCAGCCGGTTATCCTTGACCTTGATATAAAAAGTCATCATGTCGCCGCACACGGGGTTTCCAACTTGACCGACCCCGTCGGCATCTTTAATAACCCCGACGTTGCGGGGGTCCTGAAAATGTTCCATGACTTTTTCGCTGTAGATCATTTCTTTCGCTCCTCCAAAAATTTTGTGTACAGGGGCGACATCTTCCTCAGCCTTTCGATGATGGGCGGAAAAACACTTAGGAGATAATCGATGTCCTCCGCTGCGGTGTTTTCAATCAAGCTGAAAACCAGCGACCCCTGGGCTAAAGCGTGGTCAATCCCCATGGCGAGAAGCACATGCGAGGCCTTAAGCGCGCGCGAAGTGCAGGCCGAGCCGCTCGAGGCGGCAATGGCTTTCATGTCCAGGTTCAAGAGCATGGCCTCCCCCTCGATGAACTCGACGCAAAAGCTGGCGTGGTGAGGCAGGCGCTTCTCCCTGTGTCCGGTGAGAACGACATGCTCCACCCTCTGGGGAAGGAGGTCGATCAGCCGGTCTCGCAGAGGCTTCATTTTTTCCATCCGCTCGGGCAATTTGGCCTTAGCAATCTGGGCCGTCTTTCCCAGGCCGACAATTCCGGCGACATTTTCTGTCCCGGCGCGCCGCCCGCCCTCCTGAATGCCTCCGTCGATGAGCGGAAGGATCCTCGTTCCTTTTTTGATAAAAAGCGCTCCGCTCCCTTTGGGGCCGTAAAACTGGTCCGCCGCCAGGCTCAGGGCATCCACGCCCAGATCTTTGATATCAACGGGGATGTTCCCAACGGCAGCTACGGCATCGGTATGAAGCGGCACGCCTAAAGAACGGCAGACCCTCGCAATCTCGGTCAACGGCTCTACAGTCCCCACTTCACTGTTGGCCAGCATGACCGAAACGAGCGCCGTATCTTTTTTTATTGCTTTCTTGACATTCTCCGGGTCAACGAGTCCATGCTTATCCGCCGGCACCAGAGTGGAAGAAAACCCCAATTTCTCCAAAAACTTGGCGGAATGAAGGACGGACTGGTGCTCAATCGCTGAAAGGACGATGTGGCTCCCCTTCTCTCGCCTGGCTAAGACAATCCCTTTAACAGCAAAATTGTTGGCTTCTGAGCCGGAAGAAACAAAGAAGATTTCGCTTTCGTCGGCGCCGATGAGGCCGGCAACTTGAGAGCGCGCTTCCTCCACAGCCTGGAAAGCCTCCTGACCGATCGAGTGAAGGCTCTGGGGATTGCCGAACTTCTCCCCGAGATATGGCAGCATGGCCTGGAGGACTTGAGGGTCCAGAGGAGTAGCGGCAATATGGTCAAGATAAACTCTTCTCATCCGTCAAGCCTTTTTAAATGCAGGGTGAAAGACCTGGAGCGAAAATCTCTCTTCCCCCTCAGAGGGCCACGACCTCTTTGATTTCCGGCACCTCTTTTTTCAGGATCCGCTCGATCCCCATCTTGAGCGTCATTTGGGACATCGGGCATCCTCCGCAGGCTCCCGTAAGTCGAACCTTTACGACACCGTCTTGAACGTCCACAAGCTCAACATTCCCGCCGTCGGCCATCAAGGCCGGCCGGATCTTGTTCAAGGCGGCTTCTATTTTTTCTTTCATCTGAAACTCCTTTCCAAGTTCCTTATCACTATAACTTTCTTAGCGAAATTTTTCCATGATTTTTTCAAGACTTGGCCGGTCCACCGCCAAGTCGTTGAAGGCTATGGGCTTCTCTTTGTCGGGAAGCACAAGCTCCTCAAAAGTTGGCTTCTCTTCCTCAAAGATCAAGCCCGTGGCGATTTTCTCCGGATGCTGGAGCGCTTCCCAGGCTTTATGTTTATCCTTCGGGTTATAGCCGGGCTCGTCTTCGACGGTGAAAATATTTTTCCTGTACCATTCATAGGTATTGACCTTGTTGTGGGTGACGCACGGACTGAGCACCTCGACGAGCGCAAACCCTTTATGCTTTATCGCTCTTTCCATGAGCGAAGCGAGAGGAGCCACCTCCCCGGAAAACCCTCGGGCGATGAATGTCCCGCCGGCAGCCAGAGCGAGAGCCGGCCCCTCGATCGGGAAATCTTTTGACCCGAAGGGCGTGGAAATCGTCACCATGCCAAAGCTGGTCGTGGGCGAAGCTTGTCCCTGGGTCAGAGCATAAATCCTGTTGTTGACGACGATATAAGTGAGGCTGACATTCTTGCGGAGAGCATGGACGAAATGTCCCAGTCCGATGGAATAAGCATCGCCGTCTCCGCTTACGGCCAGCACGTGAAGATGCGGGTTCGAAAGCTTTATCCCCGCTGCCACAGGCATAGTCCGGCCATGGAGGCCGTGAAAGCCATAAGAATGAAAATAATTGTTCAGCCGGCCGTGGCAGCCGATCCCGGTGACAATCACCATCTTCTCCGGCTCAAGGTTGAGCGAAGCCGCTGCCCTCTTGAGCGCGTCAAAAACCCCGAAGAGGCCGCATCCCCTGCACCACGTGGGACTCGCCCGGTGATAAGCTTCTTTGTTTTTCATCGGTAAACCTTCAAGACCGGGTTGACGATTTCCTTAGGAGTGAATCCCCGCGTTGAATAATTGAGAATATTCCTCCGTTTCAGGCAGGGATTGACCTGGCTCTTGATGAGAGTCGCAAGCTCGCCTGAGAAATTGTTCTCCACGACAAACACCTCTTCGCATCCCGCCAAAAACTTTTTGACGTCCGCAGAAGGAAACGGCCAGAGCGTCCTGAGCTGGAGAAACTTGGAAGGGATTTTTTTCTCTTTGAGCTCATCCATGGCTTCCAGGATAGCGCCGAGAGTGGAGCCGCACGCGATGAACCCGACGCCGGCCTTGCGGTCGCCCCAGCGGCGCGGCGGAATGAGGTCTTTGGAAGCCTTTTTGAGCTTGCGCATCCTTTTTTCCATCATCCTGACTCTGTTGGATTTATCCTCGTCGCGGTAGCCTTTCTCATCATGCTCAAGGCTCTCGACGATGTGAATCCCGTTCTTAAAGAAAGGAAGGGAGCGGGGCGAGATTCCGTCGGCTGTGAATTCATACCTTTTAAATTCGCTCATCCGTAGCAGGTCATTTTGGCTGAGAAGCTTTCCCCGGTCGATCTTTATCCCGAGGTCGAATTTTTTGGTCGTCCGGAAATTCTGGCCCATATCGAGCTCGGTGAGCACGATGACCGGACACTGGAATATTTCAGCCAGGTTAAACGCCTGGACCGTCAGGTCAAAACATTCACCGACGGTCCCTGGCGAAAGAACGATCCGGGGAAACTCGCCATGCGACCCAAAAATCCACTGAAGGATGTCTCCCTGCTGGGTCTTCGTCGGAATTCCCGTGGCCGGACCCAGCCTTTGGACGTGAGCCACGACAACGGGGATCTCAGCCATTCCGGCCAGGCTGAAAGCCTCCATCATGAGCGATGCCCCCGGTCCGGATGTTGCTGTCATAGCCCGAGCGCCGGCAAACCCTGCGCCTAAAGCCATGTTGAGGGCAGCCGGCTCATCTTCTGTCTGCACGACGACCCCGTTGAACTGAGGCATATAGAACACCAGCCACTGCGAAATTTCTGAGGCCGGGCAGATCGGATAGGCGGCAAAAAAGCGGCATCCTCCAGCGAGAGCCCCGAAGGCTATGGCTTCATCGCCGGAAAGAAGAAGTCGGTCCTCGTCTTCCTTTTTTGTAAGCGGGTGTCGTTCTTTCTCAGCAGTGATTTCTTTTGCTTTCTCATAGCCGGCTGAAGCAGCCTGGACATTCATCTTGACGACTTCTTCCCCCTTCCGTTTCAAGAACATCTCCGAAATGATTTGCTCGAGAAGCCCGCAATCGAGGTCCAGGATGTAACTCAAGGCGCCCAGAGCCATCATGTTCTTGAATATTTCTTTGCCGAATTGTCCTCTGGCCATCGAGCGCAGGGGTATCTTATGGAAGGTCTTTCCCCGGGAGTGGCCGGAGGGGAGACGGACCGACTCTTCGCCGTCGCAAAAGACGATCCCGCGCTTGGCCATATGAGGGACATGCGTCAGGATGGCCTCGCAGTCAAAGGCCATCAGAATATCGACCTTGTCGCTGAGGCCGTAGGTTTTATCCAGCGAAGCACGGATGGTGTAGCAGGTGGCCTCGCCGCGGATGTTGGACGGGAAATCCCTGTACGTGGCGACCTCCCAGCCGTGACGCTTGAGCAGCTTGGCCAGGACGTTTCCTGTGAAAAGGACCCCGTCTCCGGCCTTGCCGGCAATCATGACAGACAGGTCTTTGATCATGCGAAGCTCTCGGCACCGTCTCGGCTCGATTCAAAGAATCCCAAGGGTATCACCATCTCCGTCCCGTTCCCGGACTCCAGAAATGGCTCGATTATCCAACAGATTTTACTCCTTTTGCCACTGAAAGACAACTATTCTTATCGGAAAACTAAGATAGGAGGAAGAGTAACTCCATCAGTTGTCACGATTCGACTCTGCGGTGTCGTTTGATGCTTGACAGGAATTTACAGCGAGTGATATGTTGTGTTCGGGGTGTCGGGATATGAAACTTGAGCCAAAAGCGAGAATATTCATGCCGCGGCAAGCCCGCCACGGCCATGGATGTGGCTTCTTCCTTTAGGTCGCTGTCCTACCGGTTTTTTATTACCACTCACTCCGGAGGCGACTCCCCTTACTTGGGGTGGACGTACAACTACAACTCCTTCTATGAATTTTCGGGCAGGGCCGTGATGGAGAGCCGATCCGAAGCCAAATGGGATCCCCTGCGGAAATAACGTCTCGCTTATAAACTGACTGCTTGAATTTTGTTAGATTTCTTTCTTATAGACATCTCGCCTGTGGCCTATTCTAAGGATAAGGACATCATCTCCTAAAATAACACAGATTACCCAATAATCACCGACTCGATATTTTCGAAGACCAGCAAATTGCCCTTTGAGAACCGGATAAGTATCTGCCTTCTTTGAAAGCTCTTCCTCAATTTTATCTAAAATACGACCAGCTTCTGCCTTAGAAAGCTTTTTCAAATCGCGATGCACTGACTTCTTGTAAATGATATTATAAGCCAAGGGATTTTCTCAGCTCTTTGCTTGAAACAATAGCATCTGTTTTGTCATGCAGCCGGTCAAGAGCAACTTGGAGATCAGCATAGTCATCAATGTAAGACTCCAACGCTTTTTGAATGATGTAAGAACGGGGCCGTTCCGTTTCTTTGGCTATGCTGTCTAATTGATCGGCAAGCTCTTTGGGGAGTCTGACTGAAATTGCTGTACTCATAAAGCACCTCCTGAC
>CAZKEW010000103.1:0-8329 GCA_964551885.1 uncultured Eubacteriales bacterium | reverse complement strand
TAAATGCGGCTTCGTCCTCTCAAACTTTGCCTTCGCCATTCCTTACCTCCTTGCGCCTGAATGATTCATTCAGGCCTCTTTTATCTCATCTATGAATAGGAATTCTCCCCTCGATCCGAGCGATGATCTCCTCGGCAACCTGAGGGGGAGTCTGTTCATAGCGCAAGAATTCCATAGAAAATACTCCCCTTCCTTGGGTGAGTGTCCGGAGCACGGTGGCATACCCGAACATCTCGGCAAGAGGAACCAGGCTCTTGATGATCCTTGATCCTCCTCTCATCTCCATGCCTTCTATTTTCCCCCTCCGCGCGTTGAGGTCCCCGACGATATCCCCGAGATATTCATCGAGAGTTGCGACTTCCAGTTGCATGAGAGGCTCGAGGAGGACAGGCTTGGCCTTGGTGGCGGCATCCCTGAAAGCCAGGGAGCCGGCAATCTTGAACGCGAGGGGCGTGGAATCCACCTCATGCCAGGAACCGTCGATGAGCGTCGCTTTGATATCGATCACAGGAAACCCGGCCAGGATTCCGGCTTCCATCGCCTCTCTGATGCCATCCTGGGTGCTGGAGATGAACTCTCTGGGGATGACACTGCCTCTTGTCTCATCCATAAAAACAAACCCTTGGCCTCTTTCCAAAGGCTCGACCGTAACCTTGCAGTGCCCATATTGTCCCCTTCCTCCTGTCTGGCGGATGTATTTTCCTTCTCCTTCAGCGACCTGGAGGATGGTCTCTTTGTAGGCCACCTGAGGCTTCGCTAAATGGGCCTGGACCCCGAATTCCCGAGCCAGGCGGTCCATGATGATCTCGAGGTGAAGCTCTCCCATGCCGAAAACCAGGGTCTGTCCCGTCTGGGAGTCCCGGGCCACCTTGAAAGTGGGGTCTTCGCGGATGAGTTTATGAAGAGCACCGGCTAATTTTGCGTGCTCTATCTTGGTCCTGGGCTCAATAGTCGCGGAAATGACAGGCTCAGGGAATTTTATGGATTCCAGGATAATGGGCTGGCTCCTCAGGCACAGCGTATCTCCTGTGGAAAGATTCTTCATCGACGCCAGTGCGGCAATATCTCCGGCATAGACCTCTTTCAGGTCTTTCCTTTTGTTGGCATGCATTTCGAGGAGCCGAGAAATGCGCTCTTCCTCATCCTTGACCGGATTAAAGACGAGCGAGCCGATCTTGGCTTTGCCTGAGTAAACTCGAAAGTAGGCCAAGGAGCCGACAAAAGAATCGGTCATGATCTTAAACACCAAGGCGGAGAAAGGCTCGGCATCGGAAACCCTTCGCGTCTCGACGGCCAGCGTCCGGGGATGGTGTCCGACAACAGGCGGGATATCCGCCGGAGAAGGAAGATAATCCAAGATCGCATCCAGAAGAGGATGGACTCCTTTGTTCCTGAACGAGGCGCCTAAGAGAACAGGCACAAGCTGAAGAGAGATCGTTCCCTTCCTGATCGCTCGCTTGATTTCGGCGGCAGAGATCTCCGCGCCGCTCAGGTATTTTTCCATAACGGCATCGTCCGTATCGCTCAAGATTTCGATCATTTTGCTTCTTTTTTCTCTGGCCTCTTCCTTGTTCTCAGCCGAGATCTCTTTAACCTCAAAGTGGGTTCCGAGAAGGTCGCCTCCCCAGTCGATTTCTTTCATCCCGACGAGGTCGATCACTCCTCGGAAATTCTCTTCCCGGCCCAAGGGCAACTGAATGACCAGAGGCCGGGCATTCAGCCTCGTCTCGATCTGCTTGACGGCGACCTCCGGCTCCGCGCCGACTCGGTCCATCTTGTTGATATAGACGATCCTCGGGACGCGGTACCTGTCGGCCTGTCTCCAGACGGTCTCTGTCTGGGGTTCGACGCCGCCGACCCCGCAGAGAATGATGATCGCTCCGTCGAGAACTCTCAGGGACCTCTCGACTTCGGCAGTAAAATCGACATGCCCGGGGGTGTCGATGATGTTGATGCGGTGATTATCCCAGTAGCAGGTGGTGGCTGCGGAGGTGATCGTTATGCCACGTTCTTGCTCCTGCACCATCCAATCCATAACCGCCGTACCCTCATCCACCTCACCCATCTTGTAGGTAATGCCCGTGTAGAAAAGGATTCTTTCTGTTGTGGTAGTCTTCCCCGCATCGATATGAGCCATAATGCCGATGTTTCTGACTTTCTCGATCGGGTACAACCGCATATATTCTTCTCTCCATCTCGATCTTTTAGCAAATGCGTCTTTTTAATGGAGACTACCATCTATAATGAGCAAAAGCCCTATTGGCTTCAGCCATTTTATGCGTATCTTCTCTCTTTTTGATCGCCCCTCCGCGGTTATTCATAGCGTCGATGATCTCCGCGGCGAGCTTCTCCTCCTGGCTCTTGCCGCTTCTCTCTCGCGCGTAGTTAAGCAGCCATCTCACGGCCACCGACGTTGAACGCTCGACCGGAACTTCCACTGGAACCTGGTAAGTCGCGCCTCCGACACGCCGCGATTTCGTCTCGAGCACAGGCCTTGTGTTCTCGATGGCTTTTTCGAACGTCCTGAGGGGGTCTTCTTTGGTCTTTTGTTTGACGATCTCCATAGCGTTATAGATGATTCTTTCCGCAGTGCTCTTCTTGCCTCGTTTCAGAGACAGGTTGATGAATTTCGCGATCAGCGTGCTGTTATAAAAATGATCGGGCTGAACTTTTCTCTTCTTGACTATTCCTCTTCGCGGCATCTGTGCCTCTCCTTAATCAGCTGGCCACTCTCTTCTCTTTCGGCCTTTTGGCTCCGTAACGAGACCTTCCCTTAAACCGGTTTTGCACGCCTTCGGCATCCAGAGTGCCCCGGATCACATGATAGCGAACGCCGGGCAAGTCCTTGACCCGGCCTCCCCGGATAAGCACGATCGAGTGCTCCTGAAGATTATGTCCGATTCCGGGGATGTAACCTGTCACCTCGATGTTATTGGTTAATCGAACCCTGGCCACTTTTCTCAAAGCGGAGTTCGGCTTCTTGGGCGTCATCGTGAAAACGCGCGTGCAGACACCTCTTTTCTGGGGGCAATCCTCCAACGCCGGAGACTTGCTCCTGTATTTTTTCTGCGTTCTGCCTTTTCTCACTAACTGGTTAAAAGTTGGCAATAAACCTACTCCTCAATAAAAAATTAATTGGCTTCATCCCGAAAGGAATTAATCTCGGAACGAATGCGCCGATAATAACAAAAATATCTTTCTATGTCAAGGATTTTGAGGAAGTTAGCAGGCCCTTTCAGTGCCGAGCGGAAGCTTCGATCTTCTGTTCCTCTTCTGCTCCGGTCGGCTCTTTCAACTCGACGTCACGGTAGAACTTGTAGCCTGTGCCCGCGGGAATGAGCCTTCCCATGATAATGTTTTCCTTGAGCCTCCTCAAATAATCCACTTTTCCGTAAAGGCTAGCTTCCGTCAAAACTCGTGTGGTTTCCTGGAAGGAAGCTGCGGCGATAAAGCTATCCGTGCTCAAAGCGCTCTTGGTGAGGCCTAAAAGGAGCGGCCTGGCCTTGGCCGGCTTGCCGCTTCTTTTCATCACCTTCTCATTCTCCTCCTGGAAGACAAGTTTATCCGCTTGTTCGTCAACGAGAAATTCTGTATCCCCGACCTCTTCGACTTTAACCCAGCGCAACATCTGTCGGATGATGACCTCGATATGCTTGTCGTTGATGGTCACTCCCTGGAGTCTGTAAACTTCCTGGACTTCGCGCAGGAGGTATTCCGCCAACTCTTTTTCTCCCAAGACACGGAGAATGTCATGGGGGTTCACCGACCCGTCCATGAGAGCCGTCCCCGCCCTGACCTTTTCTCCCTCGCCCACGCTCAAATGGGCGCCCTTGGGAATGAGGTACTCCTTCTCTCCGCCCTTTTCATTGGTGACGATAAGCTTGCGGTAGCCTCTGACCAAGCCTCCGTAATGGACCACGCCGTCAATTTCTGAAATGACAGCCGGATTTTTGGGCCGACGCGCCTCGAAGAGTTCCTCCGCCCGGGGCAGTCCACCGGTGATATCCTTGGTCCGGGCGACCTCACGAGGGATTTTGGCCAGGATATCCCCGGCGAAAACCTTATCTCTGTTCTTGATTTCAAGATTGGCTCCGGAAGGAAGATAATACCTCCTGAGCATAACGGGCTTGCCGTTTTTGTCTTTCTTGGAGGGATGGACGATTTCCACCCGGGGCTGCATTTTTTCGTCTTTGGGCTCGATGACGACTTGGGTGATCAACCCGGTGAATTCATCCTGGACCTCTTCCATGGTCACTCCCAGCACGACATCATGGAATTCCGCAACACCGGCGTCCTCCGTCAAGATGAAGGTATTGAAGGGGTCCCATTCGGCGAACGGCTGCCGGGCCTTGATCGGCTCTCCATCCTTGACAAAAACCCTCGCTCCGTAAGGGACTTGATAGTGCTCGACCTCGCGGCGGCGATGATCGAGGATGGCGATATTGGCGTTCCGGTTGACGACGACAACCGTCCCCTCTTTGTTCTGGACGCCCTTGAGGTTGTTGAACATGACGACGCCGTCGTTCTTGGCCTCGAGCTTTGACCTTTCCGCCCCGCGCATGGCGATGCCTCCCACGTGGAAGGTTCTCATCGTGAGCTGCGTTCCCGGTTCTCCAATCGACTGAGCCGCGATGATGCCGACAGCTTCACCCAGTTCGGCAAGGCTGCCGCTGGACAGGTTTCGCCCATAGCAGAGCTGGCAAACGCCTCTCTTGGCTTCGCAGGTCAGGACAGAACGGATCTTGACCTTTTCAATGCCCAGGTTTTGGAACTGTTGAGCGACTGCCTCTGTGATCTCCTGATTTGGCTCGATAACCACCTCGTTTGTATCCGGGTTGACCACTTTTTCCAGGGCGATTCTGCCGACGATCCTGTCGATAAAAGGCTCGATAATCTCGCCGTTTTCAACGATGGCGGTCACATTGACTCCTTTGAGAGTGCCGCAATCGGGCTCATCGACGATCACTTCCTGGGCCATATCCACGAGCTTGCGGGTCAAGTAGCCGGAATTGGCTGTTTTCAAAGCTGTATCTGCCAACCCTTTTCTGGCGCCATGCGTCGAGATGAAGTACTGTAAGACGTTCAACCCTTCGCGCAGGTTGGAAACGATGGGGGTTTCGATGATCTCGCCGGAAGGCTTGCTCATCAAGCCGCGCATTCCCGCCAACTGCCGGATCTGCTGCTTATTGCCCCTGGAGCCGGAATCAGCCATGACGAAGAGCGGGTTGAGCTCATTCCCTTCAAAGCTGACCTTTCTCATCTCTTCGATCATGGCGCTGGAAACCTTGTCCGTGACAGCTCCCCAAATCTCGACCACACGGTTAAACCGCTCACCAGCGGAGATGGTTCCATCGCGGTACAGCTTTTCAATATTCTGAACTTCTTTCTGCGCCTTTTCCACAATCACGGTCTTTTCCTTGGGAATGATGAAATCATCAATCCCTAAAGAAAACCCGGCCATAGTAGCCTGGTTAAACCCGATTTCTTTCATCTTGTCGAGCATCTGAATCGTGGGGCTCAGTCCGACTTTGAGATACGTATAAAAAACCAGGCTTTCGAGCCCCTTCTTCCTCACCATGCCGTTGAAATAGGGGATTTCCGGAGGAAGGATGCTGTTAAAGATGATTCTTCCGGGTGTTGTATCGACTAACTTATTCTGAATTTCCGTCACCGGACAGGTCATCACGGCCTGGTCATCATAGTACGTCGCCAAATTCATAAACGACCCTTTGAACCTCAATTTCACCCGGGCCTGGAGGCTTATTTCCTTACTCTCCAAAGCCATGAGGACTTCTTCGGGAGAATAAAAAATCCGGCCTTCTCCTTTCTGCCCTTTTTTCTCCAGAGTGAGGTAATAGCAGCCTAAAACCATGTCCTGGCTTGGAATCGTCAAGGGCCGGCCATGGGCGGGGGAAAGGATGTTGTTGGTCGAGAGCATCAGCGTTTGGGCCTCGACTTGAGCTTCAACAGAGAGTGGGATATGAACAGCCATCTGGTCTCCGTCAAAATCGGCGTTAAAGGCCGCGCAGACCAGCGGATGAATCTGGATCGCTTTCCCTTCAATAAGGATCGGTTCAAAGGCTTGGATCCCAAGGCGGTGAAGGGTGGGAGCTCGGTTGAGCAGAATGGGGTGCTCCCTGACCACCTCTTCTAAATAGTCCCAGACCTCGGGCCGCTCCGCCTCATGCCATTCCCGGGCGATCTTAACGCTCGGAACCAGCCCTTCTTTTTCCAATTTATGGAAAATGAAGGGTTTAAAAAGCTCGAGGGCCATCTTCTTGGGCAAGCCGCACTGGTTGAGCTTCAACTCGGGACCAACCACGATCACCGACCGGCCGGAATAATCCACACGCTTACCCAGGAGGTTTTGGCGGAAACGTCCCTGCTTTCCTCTCAGGGCCTCGCTCAACGACTTGAGCGGTCGGCGGTTGGCTCCCAAATGGACCCGGCCTCTTTTCCCGTTGTCGAAGAGGGCATCGACGGCCTCCTGGAGCATTCTTTTCTCGTTGCAGATGATAAGTTCCGGCGCTTTGAGCTCGATGAGCTTTTTAAGGCGGTTGTTTCGGTTGATCACTCGGCGGTAAAGGTCGTTCAGGTCAGAGGTCGCAAACCGTCCGCCATCCAGCCTCACCAGGGGTCTCAGGTCAGGCGGAATGACAGGAATGACTTTGAGGATCATCCATTCCGGACGGTTTCCTGACTTTTTCAGGGCTTTGAAAACTCTCAGCCGTTTGGCATAGCGCAATCTTCTCTGCTGGGATGTCTCTTTCTTCATCAATCTTCTCAGGCGTTCGGCCTCCTTGGCCGTATCGATCTCGGAAAGCAGAGAGTCAATCGCCTCAGCCCCGATAGAAACTTCGAATTTACTCCCGTACTTCTCTTGCGCTTCTTTGTATTCTTCCTCGTTGAGAAGCTGCTTTTCCTTTAACGGCGTGTCTCCGGGGTCGGTGACGATATAGGATTCAAAATACAGGACTTTCTCCAGGTCTTTGATCGAAAGGTCCACGACCAGTCCGATGCGGCTGGGCGGGCTCTTGAAAAACCAGATGTGCGCCACAGGGGAGGCCAACTGGATATGTCCCATTCGTTCCCGCCGCACTTTGGATTTAGTGACCTCGACACCGCATCGCTCGCAGATGATGCCCCTGTATTTCATCCTCTTGTACTTGCCGCAGAGACATTCATAGTCATTGATAGGCCCGAAGATTTTAGCGCAGAAGAGTCCGTCCTTTTCGGGCTTGAACGTTCTGTAGTTGATGGTCTCTGGTTTGGTCACCTCGCCCCAAGACCAGCTCTTGATCTTCTCCGGAGAAGCGATGCTGATCCTCACCCGGTCAAAATCGACCTTCGTCTTGCCTGATACCATGGTCTGTCTTGGTTCCATTAACGTCCTCCTTTGACGGCCGGGGGAACTTCAATTCCCCACGGCAAGATCTCGTCTCTCTCAGCCTTTTCTAGTTCCACATTCAGGCACAGACTTTGCAGCTCACGGATGAGGACATTGACAGATTCGGGAAGCCCAGGGGTAAAATCCAGATCTCCTTTGACGATGCCCTCATAGATTTTTGCCCTACCTTCTACATCATCCGATTTTACGGTCAAAAGCTCTTGGAGAGTAAAGGCTGCTCCGTAGGCTTCCAGGGCCCAAACTTCCATTTCTCCGAAACGCTGCCCGCCGAACTGGGCTTTGCCGCCCAACGGCTGCTGGGTAATCAATGAATAGGGGCCTGTGGATCGAGCATGGATTTTGTCATCCACAAGGTGATAAAGCTTCATCATGTAGATGTAGCCGACGGTGACTTCTTGGTGGAACAGCTCTCCGGTCATCCCGTCGTAAAGAGGTGTCTTGCCGGATTCCGGCAACCCGGCTTTCTTTAAGAGTTCTTTGATCTCCGCCTCCGAGATTCCGTCAAAAACTGGTGTGGAGACCCAGAGATTGAGGGTTTTCGACGCCCATCCCAGATGGGTCTCTAAGATCTGCCCCACGTTCATACGCGACGGAACGCCCAGAGGATTGAGAACGATCTCCACAGGAGTCCCATCAGGCAGCCGGGGCATGTCCTCCTCAGGCACGATCTTGGCGACAATCCCTTTGTTGCCATGGCGGCCTGAAATCTTATCGCCGACCGAAAGCTTCCGCTTCATGGCGATATAGACTTTTATAGCCTGGATGACTCCGGGAGCCAGCTCATCGCCTTTTTTCAGGGCATCCACTTTCTCCTTGAACTCGGCCCTGAGGGCATCGATCTGACGCCGCACCTTTTTCTCGATGTCCTTGACTTTCCAGTCGCGCTCCTCATTCTGCTCTAACTTGAGCTTGGAATAATCG
>CAZKEW010000102.1:111-8428 GCA_964551885.1 uncultured Eubacteriales bacterium | reverse complement strand
AGCCTGAATGACTACGTAATAGCATTAATTGCGTTTGTATTAATAACTAAGGTGATGGATTGGAGGTGAGGCGGTTACAACACGTATTTGAAGAGCTTCAACCCGGCCGGCATTTTCACTTTTTCCTTGTAAATATTCCAGTAATATTCTCTTGCTTCTCGGAATTTCTCGTAGAGAGGATGCTTTTCATCGGGATAGTGGGTGGCCACGATGCTGCTTTTGTCATCAACCAGGATGAATTTGTGGCACCTGTTCAGGATTCCGGCCGTTCCGACGCTGCAGGCGACGACGAGTTCTTTTTTCTTCACTTTCTCGAGCAGCTCTCCATAAGCAAAAGGCCTTTCTTCAACAGGAACCCCCATTTCCTTGAGGATAGCCGCGATTCCCTGAATGGTCACAGAAGGAAGGATAAGCGGGCTCTCGGGGATCTTGATGACCGTTCCGTCGCGCAGCCCAAACAGGCAGCAGGACGAGTCCCATTCGGTGATGCGCCGGTCCTCTATAGGGGCCTCCGGGTTGTCATCCAGGAAGAGCGCAGAAGCCGCCTCCGGGCAGAACTTTCTGGCTTCATCGACAGCCTTCACGCTCATCAGATAATTGACACCAAGTTTGAGGCAGCCGGTCTTATTGATCCCCACAGCCCGGACCATATGAGGAATAACGACGCCGCAGAACGGTTCTCCGAGATAGCGGTCATACCGGCAGGCCATGGCCCGGATCGACGGCTGAGTAGGAAAAGTCACGCCGATGGATTGCTCCTCGTCGATTGTAAACGGCCGCAGATAGCCCTGCGCCCCCAGTCCCACCATCTCCTCCAGAAAGTCCCGCAAGGACGCGTCTTTCAAATAGAGATGGACGAAGACGTTTTCCATCTCCTCGACCGTCGGAACGAGATCCTGCTGGTCGGCGCTCAGGTTAAAAGCTATGCCTTTCTGGAACCGCTCGAGATTTTTATGCCAATTGAGGAAGACCACCTCAAGCTCTCCGCCTTGGTTCTTTTTGCAAAAAAACCGGATGCCCTCGAAGGCAAGGAACAAGGCGTAGTGAATTGACCGGGAGACGGCATAGACTCTGGCGTCGGCTTCCAAGATAGCGAATTGCTTTTCCGCGAGCGTGTAGCTCATCTGCCGGGGAGCCCACTTCACCCCTTCAAACTTGGCCATGAAGATTCTCCTTTTGGCTTTAGGGCGGCTTTAACGGCGTCTTTCTTATCCGGAGATTTTTCCAGGGTGTCCCAGGACCAGAAGACGACTCCTTTGGATGGCGGCTTCAGAGCCTCGGTCAAGGCGTCTTTGAATTCGGAGGCGGAAAGCGGCGCCGTGATATAAGCTTCCTGGACCTGAATGCTGGGGAGAATTGGACCGTGGGTCAGGCTGTCAACATCCTCGACAACCGAGTGGACCCAGGCGGGGTCCCTCATGACCATGTGGTGGTAGCACATCGGCGAGATATAGTTTACAAGAGGAGCGATCTGAGTTAGGTCCTGGCCGGCGATGATCTTCATCGCTCCTCCGAAATCATCCTTGCGCTCGCGATGACAATGTGAACATATTTAATGCGTTTATAATAAATATTGTATTTGTTTCTCACCTTGCTGTGGCATCATAATAAAGAGCGGCGGCGCCCAGAATAGCGATGTTCCGGACCCTCGAGACTCCAATCTTGATATTCTTGAGCACGAGCGAGTAAACAAAGGTCTTGATAGATTTCCACATGGCCTGCTTGAAAAACCGATAGGCTTTGCTGACCGAGCCGCCCAGGATGATGATGTCCGGGTCGGCAGCATAAAGAATAGTCTTTATCGCTTCCCCGAGATGACTGCCGAACTCAGAAAAGATTCGAAGCGCCTCTCCATCCCCGCTTTTGGCTCTCGCAAATAGTTCCTTGCCTGACGTCTTATAAACGTTTTTGAAAAACTGGCCGCTGGCATAGTATTCATAGTTGTGGCCCAGATAGGAGATCATGCCGAACTCCCCTGCCCCGCAATTCGCCCCGCTATAAAGCTTTCCATTCGTAATGACGCCGGCGCCTAAGCCCGTCCCGACAATCAGCCCCACGACATGATTGTATTTTTTGGCTTGTCCGAAATATTTCTCCCCCACGGCAAAACAATTGGCGTCATTATTGATGTAAACCGGGATGCGATATCGTTTCTCCAGGAGGGCCTTGAGCGGCACTCTTTTCCATGAGGGAATGTTCACCACGTCGTAGATGATCCCTCTTTTTAAATCGACGACGCTCGGAACGCCCACCCCTATTCCCTTTAACCCTTTTTGGATCAAGGGGTCGACGACGCGAAAAATTTGTTCCACTATCTCTCTCTGAGAGCCCTGACCGTTTATGGGAGAAGAGACGACCTCGACGAGCCGATCGTTTTTGACCAGTCCGGCGCGGACATTCGTCCCCCCTAAGTCAACTCCCAAGACAGACATCGAATCTTCCCTTTCTCTTAATTTGCCGCAGCCAGTTTTTTCTTCTTGGAAAAAATGGTCTCATTGGTGATCAGCGGCCGGGCCCAGAACCCGATGCTCAAAATAAAACCCAGGGTGAGGTACAAAAAGAACATCCCCGTCCTCAGCCCAAAGCTGTCTCCCAGCCGGCCGATGATGAGAGGAACGAGGGCGCCGCCGATGATGCCCGTGCACAGAATCCCGGAAAAAGACCCGTGGTGGCTTTCGAGGGAATTCAAGGCTAAGGAGAAAATGATCGACCACATCACTGAGGCCGCAAACCCAACCAGAGGAAAGGCATAAATCGCGACTTGACCAGGCCCGAAGAAAGCCAGGGACAGGAAAAAAATAGCTCCTAAGGCAAACCCGATCAAAACCTTACGGCTGTCGATGAGCTTGAGAAGCACAAGTCCCAGCAGACAGCCAATGGTCATCATCCCCCAGAACCAGGACACCGTCCTGGCGCCCACACTCTGCGGGTCGAATTTGTGATAGACATACAGAAATTGAGAGATCCAGTTGGCCACTCCCTGTTCCGTGCCGACGTAAGCCATGATGCCGAAGAAATAGAGGATGACGGTTTTTTTCTTAAAGAGCATTTTGTGCGTCGCCCAGGCGCCCGCGCGTTCATCTTCCTTTCTGATGACAACGGGAAATTTGGAGACGAAGATAATGAAGACCATGATGAGGGTCACCACGGCAAACACCCAATAGACCGAAATCCAAGGAAGATCAGGAGGGACAAGCTTAGCCATGAGCTTGATCAAGAGATTGCTCTGGCCGCCAATATCCCTCAGGTTGGACACGAAATACGTGTAAACATACGGGCTTAAGAACGAAGCGCCCCCAAAGATGGTCTGGGCCATGACCGAGTTAAAGGCAAAGTGCTCTTCTCCTCCCGCGACCCTGAGTAAGGGGTTGATCGCCACCTGGAGCGCAGCCATGCCGATTCCGATCAAGAACAGCGAGAGGGTGGCCACGCGATAGACGGGCACAAGGGAAAACAAGAGTGCGCCGGCAAAAGCCACGCCGAACGCCGCGACCATGACCGGCTTTTCTTTGAATTTCTCGACCAGCATCCCCGCCGGGATAGACATGACTCCGTAGGCGATAAAAAAGGAAAACGGCAGCAGGGCGACAAGAGTGAGGCTGAGGTTGAAGCTGCGGATGATATCAGGGACAAGGGGTCCGATAATATTGGTCAATAAAGAAATGACAAAAAAGGTGAGAAAAATCAGGCCGACGATGAAATAGTTGCGTTTCACATGAGCCTTCCTATCTGATATTCCAGCCTGAGATTTTGAGGACGGGCTTCTCGCCTCCCAAATCCTCAACGGCAAAAGACCCGCGCAGGGTCCTCTTCTCCCCCGGCAAAAGGGAGAAATAATTGTCCTCCCAAAAAATCGGAAGCACGGATTCGCCGCTTTTATCTTTCAAAAGCCTGAGCTCGACCATGAAGGCAAGGTGAGACGCCGGGTTTCCCAGCTCAACTATGACAATGTCTTTAGAGCCTTCTTTGGTGAAGCGATGGCTGGCTTTTAATTGAACTTGAGGGAGCTTATTGAGGTCGGTGTAATCCGCATAGTCTTTATCTGGAGTCACAAACCACTCTGTTTTCGCTTCGTCCAGCACATCCGGCTTTGTCGAGAGGACATAAAAATTGCTGCTGACCGACGCGCCGCCTTTATCATAGAGCCTCAGGTCCACAAAATATGTCCTGCTCAACCCTTGGATATTGGGCAGGGTAAAGATCCTTTGAGACTCATTGGGAGCCAAAGAGACCGTCCATTCTTTAGAGAATTTATCGGTTAAATCGAAATTGTATACTTTAATCGCAGCCCTCAAATCGTCCAGGTCACCCAAGCTATTATTCACGAGCGCGACTTCTCTCGTCCCATAATTATAGAGGATATGGACCGGCTCGCAGGCTTTCCTGGCCCCGTAAAAGGCACCGTTCGGCATAAGATAATAGTCATACAGCTGCCACCAGAGCTTGGGCCAAGCCGAGTTGTACATCCATTGGATGATTCCCGTCGCGGTGAATTTATTCGCCCCAAACGCCTCGAACATCGCCCGCATGCCTTCATAATTCAAGAACTGCGCTTTCAGGCAGTATTCTTCAATGCTCTGCGGAGCGCCGAGGCGCTTGGCCATGGCTTCGTCATACCGATCCAGGGTATTGAACTCTCCTCTGGCGCAGTGGTAATTCCAGACGTCATTGACCGGCCAGAGGTCTTTCGCGGGAATCATCTTCTCGATGCTTTCGAGGGGCGGCACCTGAGGGCCCGGCCCCGTCTCGGTGTTGAAGCCGAAAGCCCCTCCGTTTTTTGTGTCCACATACCAATAATGCGGCGGCACATAATCATAAGGGCCGTTCATCTTGACGCCGGATTTTCCGGTCAATTTGCTGACCTTCCCCCCCGCCGAGATCAGGAACGGCCTCGTCGGGTCTTCTGCGGATAAGATCTTGTGATACTCTTTTTCGAGCTCCGGCCGCGGCAGAAGGTCGCTCGCCAAAAGCCAGACGAAGATGCTCGGGTGATGGCGCAGCCATTTGACCTGGTCGTTCCAGGATTGGACCGCGAGCTTGATATCTTCCGGCGACTTGATGCCGCCGAAGTCATCGGTCGGCTTCCCGAAATAATTTTCCCATTCCCATTGGCAGCTCCACCCGGCCATCAGGAAAATCCCGTTCTCGTCGCAGAGATTATACAGGTCCTCGTTCGTCCCCCAAAAGCCCTCGAGCCGCAGCGTGTTGAGATTCATGTGCCTGGCGTATTTGACCTCTGCCTCAACCTTCTTGGATTGGTTATCGAGGAGGAGGTCGTCCACCCAGCCGCCTCCCCGGATCAGGATTTTTTTCCCGTTCAGTTTGTAGCCCCTGTGGCCTTCCTCATTGAAATAATCAGAGACTTCGCGGATGCCGAATCTGACATCCTTGCTGTCTGAAATGGCGTTTCCCGTCTTAAACGAGAGATGAAGGTCATAGAGTTCCGGCTTGCCGAAGTCATGCGTCCACCACAAGCGAGGATTTTTGATGATAAGCTGCGGATATTCCGCCGGCGAAAACAAGATCTTTTTTGTCTCACGCGGCCCGAGCTCAACGTTTTTTGAAAATTGAATGGTCTCCACCTGCCCTTCCAGGACGCCGGAAACCTTTTTCTGGCTGTTGTTCCGGACTTCCGCGGATATTTCGAGCTTGGCCTCCTTTAACGTATCGAGGTCCACTTTGCTCTGGACAAAAGGAAAGTGAAGGGAGACATCGCCCGTCCTCATCACCCTGACTTCCCTCCACAACCCCATGTTCTTGTCAGGGGGCTTTGGGTTCCAGTCGACAAACCCTAAAGTCAGGTCACCCGGCTGAGGAGGAAAGATTTCAACGGCCAGGACATTTCTTGCCCCGGGCTTGGCCAGACCTGTGACATCAAATTCATGCCTTCGAAAAGCCCCGGCAACCTTGTCGGCTGCGGCCACCAGCTTCCCGTTGAGCCAGACATTGGCGCGATAGTTGATGCCGTCAAAGCCCAGCCGGACAAGGTTATGGGCAGGGTCGTCCGCAAGCATGAACTCGGTGCGATACCACCAGGAGCCTTTGAACGGCTCAGCGGGGATCAATTCAAAGTTCTTCCCGACATAGATATCTCGATAGACTTTATCCCGAACGAGCGCGCCCAAAATGGTGCCCGGGACCGGAGCGGGACGCCAATTCGCGGTGGAAAAGCCCGGCTGCGAGATCTCTTGACCCTTGGCTGCAACCTTTTCTGAGGACTGAAGGAACCATCCTTCACGGAGGAGGAGGGAATATTCAGGCTTGCTTTGGCTAAGACCTGCTGCGATGAACATGAAAGTGACGAAAAAAAAACAGGCGATTTTTTTTAAGTTATGCATGAGTCTCGTTCTCCGCCTTAGTTGATTATTTTAAATCTTATGACTTAGAGATGCTTATAGCATGGGAAGACGGAAGTGTCAAACGCAAGAACCCCGCTTTTTATTTAATCCAATTTTCTATTTCGAGCCTTGGAATATTTTCAAAGTGCTGGGTATTCCCGGATATAAGGATAAGTCTATGTTGAAGGGCAATCGAGGCAATCCGCAAATCAGGCTCACTCGTGCTCAGGCCGACCTTTTCTAATTTGGCTTTGAGGCTTCCATAGATTCCGGCGCTCCCCTCATCGAAGGGCAAGATGGTGATATTGGGAAAAACCTTCTCCTCAAAAACCTGGATGATCTTGTCCTTGTGAGGAGATCTCGAAGCGCCGTAATAAATTTCTCCCACGCTGACAGCCGTGGTAAACTGCATGTCCTGGGAAATCTTCTTCAGTTTTTCCAAGAGCTGGGCTGAAGGACTTTTCTTGACTACGTTGCTCAAGACATCCGTATCAAAAAGATACATCAGAGGGGGACCTCTCGGGTTTTTTCGCTTTCTCTAGCGCGATAAATACGGTCGCACATCGCATCGATTTCTTCGTCGATGTCGGCAAGAGCGTTTTGAGCTAAGAGCAACCCCTGGCTGCTGCCTTTTTCTAACTTCTGATACTCCTCAAAAGGCATCATCACAGCTACCCGTTTTCCTTTTTTGGTCAGGACAATTTTATTCTTTTGATGAATAAGACGGCTGATAAGCTCGGACAATCTCGCCTTAGCTTGAGTGATCGTGAAGACTTCCTTCAAAATAATCTCTTTTTATAAATATAGTCTGAATGACCATATTTGTCAAATCGACCATCTTTCCTAAAATTGCCGCTAGATTTATGTCATCGCGAGCAAAGCGCAGCGATCCGACGAAGTCGTTGCGAGGCCTCTTGGCCGTGGCAATCTCAGTTTGAGATTCCTCGCTAATCTTAATAAGGCCGAAAAACTCCTCCTCTAATAAAGAACCTTACCTTCGCCCTTCTCATTGATCATGTCGTCGATTTCTTTCAAGAGAAGCTCCTTGCGGATGAGGATGGCGTTGATTTCCGAGCTCGTGAGATAATTTTCCACAGCGCTTCTGATGAGGTCATAATTCAAAGCCCTGACTTTCTCCACAAAAGCGCGGGGAAGACGGCGTTTACACGATTGAAGTCAAGAACACGGCCAAGGTCAGAGAGGAAAGCCTGCGCTCTCTCCGCGCACTCCGCCCCGGAAGAGCACTCGACGCCGGCCTTTAGGCTGCGGTGGGCCAGGGCAAACGCTTTTAATGAGCTCCACCTTCACGAAATCATTCATGATGTAACCGGCACCCAGGCGGAAGCACAGCCGCTCTACAGGTTCTTAGTGAACCTGTAGAGCGGGCTCGATGTCGGAGAAGCCGCTTATTTTCCACTGCCCTTCCCTTAGAATTGACATTATTCGCCGCTTCGGGACGGCGCATCCGAGAAGGGATTAATTCTAAACTTGAGATTGTCTCGCTTCGAGAAGCTTTAACATATTTTCTTTGGTCAGCAAGGCAAAGTCTTGTGGCCTTTCGACAAAAGGCCGGACATCTTCCACCGCCTTTGGCCAATCGACATTTTCGAGCCGTTTGGCGACGAGGGACACCCAGTTGGTCCGGGTGATTTCGGAGCCTTTCCACTCAGTCTGCCGGAGCGCTTCGTTCAGGAATCGATAATTCGGCTCCGGCCAGGAAGTATCGGACATGTACCAAAAAAGGTCATAAAGGTCGCGGCCCTTGAGATAGGAGCGCATAATGATGGCGTGGAGTTTTCCGCTTAAGAACGAAGCCTTATCATAGTGAAGGACATTGAGCAAGACATAGCGCCGGATGATAGAGGTTTCGGCAACTCCACCGGCGGACGGATGACTATCAACCTCGACTTTGATCGAGAGGACTTCTGTTCTAGGTGGAGATAGGCCGAGCTCATAAAGCAGGCCGGGAAAACGGATGA
>CAZKEW010000102.1:0-101 GCA_964551885.1 uncultured Eubacteriales bacterium | reverse complement strand
CATTGAGCAAGACATAGCGCCGGATGATAGAGGTTTCGGCAACTCCACCGGCGGGCGGATGACTATCAACCTCGACTTTGATCGAGAGGACTTCTGTTCTA
>CAZKEW010000101.1:0-8450 GCA_964551885.1 uncultured Eubacteriales bacterium | reverse complement strand
GGACTCATTCCAGGATTTAAAATCCGAGAGCAGGGCATACTCTGCAGGCCGGGCCCGGCTATCTCCGGAAACAATGAATCGCTGCTTTTGCTCTATCTTCGCTTGATAAGCATGGGATTTATCGGGACCGTAGAGAAGATTCACCTTTCCACGTTCGACTTGAATATCTGTGTTTCCCTCTTCGGTCAGCTTGATCAAAGCCACGGCGTTGTGGTCTAACTTGACAGCAGCAGAGGGAGTTATGACCTGAAATATCTCCAGGGAATTGTGCTTGTTGTACATCACATAGACTTGCCCTTTGCCGAGGAGAAGGTTCGACAGCTTTTTGGCTGTACTCAGGCTTTGGGCCAAGATTGTCTCAATCTTCAGGTCTGTATTAAAGTCAAGTCTGATGACGGTGCCGTTATCAAATTGGATCTCACATCTCCGGCCGTCCGAAGTCTTGATCGTATCTCCGGGACCTAAGGGAAGGTTGAGAATGGCGACCTCGGGACGGGTCTGCCCTTCTCTAAAGACGAGAGGATCCTTACCGTCGTTTTTGATCTCAGAGTAGCTGATGTGGCCGAAGTAAAAATCTTTTGGCCCGTTGACGACTTTGTACCCAGAAAAGGCGGGAAGTGCGAGAAGGAAGGAAAGCACTAGCAGGCTCAGAATAAAACCCTTTTGTTTCATGGCCGGCCTCCTGTTTCCTGGATTCATGACACCCTTATTATAGCAAACTTCATGCCATCTCCTGAACAGAGGAAAGAGCCGGGTTCGAACGTGAATTTTGTCCCTAATTGAGGACAGATGTAAGAGATAGGGACGGTTCTCCGGAAGAACCGTCCCCTCTAAAAAGTTGACAAGCAAAGAGGAGAATCATTACAATGACTGCGTTAGTCAAGCCAAAATAAAAAGGAGGAAGAATGAAAATCACTCTCAGCGTCCTCAAAGCCGATATCGGGAGCATCGGAGGGCATATTAAGCCCAGCGAGGCTGTCTTCAACGAAGTCAAAAATTTTGTCAGCCAGAACGGCAAAAATCTGATCATTGATTCTTATTTCAGTTCGACTGGAGATGACATCGCCATCCTCTGCACTCATGAACGGGGCGTTCTTGATGAGAAAATCCACAAGCTGGCCTGGGATGCTTTTCTCTCCGGAACGGCGGTGGCGAAAAAACAAGGCCTTTATGGTGCCGGCCAGGACCTTCTCAAGGACTCCTTCAGCGGAAACATCAAAGGCATGGGACCGGCCGTGGCCGAGATGGAATTTGAAGAGAGGCCAAACGAGCCTTTTATCTTTTTTGCCGCCGACAAGACAGACCCGGGAGCTTACAGCCTGTCCTTTTACCTTGCCTTTGCCGACCCCATGTACTGCGCCGGACTCCTCTTGAGCCCCAAGATGAGCCAAGGTTTCACCTTCCGGATCATCGATGTGAGCTATACAGAAAAAGACAAGGTGATTGAACTCAACGCTCCGGAAGAGCTTTACGATATTGCCACTCTTCTCCGGGATAACGAAAAATATGTCATCGAAAGCATTTTCGCCCGGAGCACAGGCAACCAGGCTGTCGCCATCTCGACGACACGTCTCCACAATATTGCCGGAAAATACACAGGCAAAGACGATCCCGTCGCTTTGGTGCGCGTCCAGGGCGAATTTCCCGCCACCGGAGAAATTCTCGCGCCTTTCCAGATCGGTGCCTATGTGGCGGGCTTCATGAGGGGAAGCCATATCGGACCGCTGATGCCCTGCAAGCTCAACGCTACAATATCCTACTTTGACGGTCCTCCGATTGTGACTGGCGCGGCGTTCTCCGTCAAAGAAGGGAAACTCACGGAGCCTGCCGATGTGTTTGACCAGCCCTTCTGGGACTACGTTCGATTGCAAACTGCGGAGAAAGCAATCGCCATTCGCCGCCAGGGGTTTTCCGGCGCCGCCATGCTCCCCTTCAGCGAGCTCGAGTACGGAGGCGTGGTGGAAAAGCTGGAGAAGTTGGAGAAGAAGTTCAAGCTGCGCGGATAGCGAGAGGATGACCACGCCTAAAAACCCATTCCCGACTGTTGATATTATCATCGAAATCAAAGGCGAAGACGGAAACCCTGGTTTTATCCTCATCAAGAGAAAAAATCCTCCTTATGGCTGGGCCCTTCCAGGCGGGTTTGTGGACTACGGCGAGTCGCTCGAAGAAGCCGCTGTGCGCGAAGCCAAAGAGGAGACTTCTCTCGACATCGAGATCGTCGGCCAATTCCATACCTACTCTGATCCCGGCCGCGATCCCCGCTTTCATACCATCTCCACGGTTTTCATCGCCACAGCCAAAGGCCAACCCAAAGCTAAGGATGACGCGCAGAAAATTGGCATCTTCACCGCGGAAAGCATGCCTCATCTTCTGGCCTTTGACCACGAGAAGATTCTCGCAGATTATTTATGCAAGAAAAAAGGACGCAGATAAAGAAATTTGGTTAGCACTTCTTTTTCCGTGATCGAGAGGTCGATCCCCGATAAGGGATTCGTTCCCTAGCTCTATCTGTCACGGTTTTGGAAATTCTTCCAGAAATTTAGGGGCCTTGACAAAGGAAGATAAGATAGACGAAGATTTGCTGCAAATGGAAGAAGAACGAGATAAAAAAGATGATCGGGACATGAAACTCAAAGAATTGTGCCGAGTCATGGGCCCTGTAGAGGCCGAGGTCATCAAGAGCTTGCTTGAAAGCCACGGCGTCACCTGTATTTTTGGAGGCGCAATGGTTCAGTCTATCTATCCCATCTCCGTCGACGGCCTGGGCGAAATAAAAATTCTCGTCTCGGAGACCGACTACGCTCTCGCCAAAGAGCTGCTCGAAAACAGGCCACTGGGCGAAAAAGAATAGCCTCGCTTAAGTCCCATCTTTAGTAGTCCTTTTGAGCCCTTCCCCTATATTTAGATTCTAAGTAAATACTCTATAATTATTTCTTATTTTTTTCTTGACTTTTGAATTTTTCTCTCCTATATTTTAGGCAAATGGGATGAAGCGGGATAAAATGGGAAATACATTGATAGGAAATTACACAGCTAAGATAGATAAAAGCGGCCGGGTCAAGATCCCAGAAAAATTCCGCGCCGCCATCGAAACAGAATACGGAAAGGAAGTCTTCATCACTTCTCTCACCGATGAAGCCGTTCAGGTTTACCCTCTAACAGTGTGGGAAGGACTCACGGGAGTCGCCAAAGAAGGCGCACTCCATCTCCGGCCGGATGTCAGGAATTTCATGCTGCGAGTCAACCGGAAAGGCGCCAAACACGAGATCGACTCCAAAGGCCGAGTTTTGCTCAACCTGTCATTGAGGGGAACGGCTCACCTTCAGGAAGAAGTGGAAGTCATCGGCCTGAACAACCATCTGGAAATCTGGAACAAAGAGCTATTGGATGAGAAACTCGAGAAGAAACCGCTGACGGATGAAGACTTCGAGAGCATCGCCGGCCTCATCCCCCGCGGAAAATCGGAATGAGCGTCAAAGGACATGTGCCAGTCCTTCTCATGGAAGTCCTGGATTATTTGGACGTTGCGAGAGAGGGAATTTACATCGATTGCACCATCGGTCTGGCCGGACATGCCCTGGAAATCCTGAAGAAAAACCCAAAGGCCGAGCTCATCGGGTTTGATATCGATGAGATGGCTCTTTGTGAAGCGAAAAAAAAACTAAAGCCGTACGCCGAGAGAGTCCAACTTTATCACGCCGATTTCCGGTATCTTCCCGAATTGGATATCGATTTCTCCGCCATCCGGGGATTACTCCTGGACCTGGGCCTTTCTTCCTTCCAGCTCGACTCCCCGGAGAGAGGGTTTAGCTTCAACCAGGAAGGCCCCCTGGATATGAGAATGGACTTGCGAAAGAAAACAACGGCTTTCAAAGTCGTCGATACCCATTCAGAACCCAAGCTCGGCCATCTCTTCCAGGAATATGGGGAACTCAAACAGGCGAGGAGATTGGCCAGGGAGATTGTGGCCAGGAGAAAAGCGAAAAAGATCGAAACCACCACCGAGCTGCGCCGGATCATCGAGGAAGTCTGCCGTTGGATCCCGCAAAAAGGAAAAATCCATCCGGCGGCTAAAGTGTTTCAGGCCCTCCGGATCGAGGTCAACGAGGAACTCAAAGGAGTTGGAGAATTCCTCGAAGACATGGCGAGGAGGGTGTCTTCCGGCGCTCGCTTTGTCGCCATCTCTTTCCATTCCCTCGAAGACAGGATTGTCAAGCATACCTTTGCCCGGCTGGCTGCCTCCACCGACAACCCGGCCCTCGTTCGCCTCCTCACAAAGAAGCCTGTCACTCCAACGGAAGAAGAGATGACCGCGAACTCGAGGTCGAAGCCGGCCAAGCTGAGGGCCGTCGAGAAAATATAAATGGTCAGGAAAAGATACCAGAAAAAAGAGATAGCCATGGCGGCAGGATGTATCCTTCTTGCTATCGCTACCCTCACGTTCTATATTTGGCACCAAACCGCTCTCATAAACCTGGGATATCAAACAGGAAAACTCGAGGGGAAGATCCTCCGCCTCGAGGAAGAAATCAAGTTTTTGGAGACGCAAAAAGCAGCGCTCCTGGCGCTGGAAAGAGTGGAGAGGATTGCCCGGGAGGACCTCAACCTCGCCGAGCCTAAAGCGGAACAAATTATTTATGAAGATTTTCGGGTGTCCGAAGAAAAATGAATGAGCTAAACTATTCCTACCAGAAAAGAGTCAACAGAAGAACGATCATCCTGACTTTTTTTTTCTTCCTCTGGTTTTTCGGGCTGACCCTCCGGCTCATTCAGCTTCAAGTGATCGAACACAGCCGCCTGAAGGCCGCCGTAGTGGAACAGAACCAGCTCAAACAAGATATTTTCCCCGAAAGAGGAACGATTTATGACCGCCGCGGCAAGATCATGGCCCGGAGCCTTCCCACGACCTCTGTCTGGTTCCTGCCTTCTGACGATGAGTCTCCCGAGCAGCAATTCGCTCGAATTCGGCGGCTCCGAAACATCCTCGAACTTTCGGAGAAAGAGCTCCAAAAAATTAAGGCCAGAATAGAGGACAGAGCGACATTCATCTATGTGAAAAGAAAAATCAGCCCGGAAAAGGCGGAGCTCGTCAGGAGCCTGAACTTAACCGGAATTCATTTCCAGCAAGAACACAAGAGGTATTACCCTTTAGGGACACTGGCCGCTCATGCTCTTGGCGGTGTGGACATCGATGACAAAGGCGCCAACGGAGCAGAATTTCAGTACAACGCCCGACTCGAGGGAGAAAAGGGACAGAGCCTCATCCTGCGGGATGCCCACAAAAGGCGATATCACTTAGAAGTCCTCAAAGAGCCTACGCCCGGACAAGACCTGATCCTGACAATCGATGAAACCATCCAGTATATTGCCGCAAGGGAGCTTGAAAAAGCTGTCCGCGAGAAGGGCGCTCAATGGGGAACGGTGATCATCTCCCAGCCTTCCTCCGGCGAAATCCTGGCCATGGCCAGCTACCCGACATACAACCCGAATTTTTATCCCCCGTCTTCTCCTGAGATAGAACGCAACCAAGCGATCCAACACAATTTCGAGCCGGGCTCAACTTTTAAAATCATCACAGCGGCTGCAGCCAGAGAAACAGGCCTTGTCAATTTCCATGATAGCTTCGATTGCAGCGCCGGCAAGATCAAGGTGGCCGGCTGGACTATCTTTGACCATAAAAAAATGGGTATCCTCACTTTTCCGGAAGTCATCATCCATTCTTCCAATGTCGGCGCGATCCAGGTCGGATATCGCATCGGGCCGGAAAATTTCTATAAGACGATCAAGAATTTCCGTTTCGGCGAGAAAACGGGCATCGACCTCCCCGGAGAAGAAAACGGCATTTTCCATTCTCTCAAATCTTGGACCAAGACTTCTCTCCCCGCCCATGCCATAGGCTACGAAATCTCCGTCACGGCTATTCAAATACTTCAGGCGATGAATATTATCGCCAACAGAGGCTGTCTTGTCCCGCCTCGAATAATACGCGAAACACTGGACCTTTCTGGGTCGATGAAAGCATCTCCTGCTCCCTGTGAGAGAATCATCTCCGAAAAGACAGCGGAGGAGCTTATCGACCACGTCTTTGAAAAAGTTGTCCTGGATGGCACGGGGCAAGCGGCCCAGCTCAACGGTTTCCTCGTCGCCGGAAAGACAGGGACGGCCCAAAAAATGGACCCGGCAACCCGCAGCTACTCAGCCAGCAAACATCTGGCTTCATTTGTCGGGTTTGTTCCCGCAGAGAAACCTGTGCTTTCCATGGTCGTGGTGATCGATGACCCCAAGGTCGGCCTCCATTACGGCGGTCAGGTGGCTGCGCCTGTTTTTCGCGAGATTGCCAGCCGGGTTCTCCTTTATCTCCGGCAATCACCCGCGATAGACCCAGAGAAGAAGATCGTCACAGCTCAACTGCGGAGTGAAAGCGAACGATGAAACTCAAGGACCTGCTCAAAGACATCCCCGGCACTCATGTCAACGGGAACGGCGGCACAGAAATCCTCGGCCTCGCCTATTCGTCCCAACAGGTCCAGCCGGGATACCTGTTCGCCGCCCTCAGGGGAGAAAAGAGGGATGGCTATGATTTTATCGAGGATGCTCTTCGCCGCGGAGCCAGCGCCATCCTCTCCGAGAAGCCCAAACCCCCAAACCTGAAGGTCACCTGGATCGAGGTCGCTGATGCCCGAGAAGCCTTAGCTTTTTCTGCGGCCAATTTCTATGACCACCCCTCGATAAAGATGAAAGTCATCGGCATCACCGGGACAAAAGGAAAGACAACTCTCACCTACCTTCTCGAATCCATCCTTAAGAAGGCTGGTTTCGAGCTCGGCGTCATCGGAACGATCAACTACAGGTGGTCGAACAAGATGTTTTCCGCTGAAAGGACAACGCCCGAGGCTCCGGAAATGCAGAAAATGCTGAGTGAGATGCTGGACCAAGGCATCACTCATTGCCTGATCGAAGTCTCCTCCCATGCCCTTGACCTCAAAAGAGTCTGGGGGATCAGGTTCGATATTGCAGTCTTCACCAACTTGAGCCCCGAGCACCTGGATTACCATGAATCCATGGAAGATTATTTTGAAGCCAAGAAGAAACTTTTCTTCCTGAACACCAAGAAAAGAACAGCCGTGGTCAACTTGGATGACCCATGGGGAAAAAAATTGATCGCCGAACTCCCCCTGACGACGGTCTCCTACGGGCTTGAACCTGCGGCCATTGTCCGCGGACAAGAATACAGACTGACCGATGCGGGCATAAAGGCGGAGGTTGATTTTCCCGGCGGCCGGATGAAGGTCTGTTCTCCCTTGATGGGAAAACATAATCTCTACAATATCCTGGCTGCTTTCGCCACAAGTCTTGCCCTGAACATTCCCGCCGCGGCCATCAAAGAGGGAATAACCGCGCTCAAGGGCATTCCGGGAAGGCTGGAGAAAATCGAGAACACTCAGGGATTCCAGGTTTTTGTGGACTATGCTCACACCGATAATGCCCTCCGGAATCTGCTGGAAACAGTCCGGGAGCTGAAGCCCCACCGGATTCTCCTTGTGTTCGGAGCGGGAGGCGACAGGGACAAGTCCAAAAGAGCCCGAATGGGAGAAGTTGCGGCAAACCTCGCCGACTGGGCTTTTCTAACCTCCGACAATCCCCGGTCTGAAGACCCTCTGGCCATCATCGCTGATATTGAAAAAGGGTTCAACCTGAGAGGCGCGAAGAATTACTGTATCATCCCCGACCGGAGGGAGGCCATAGAGCAGGCCTTGGCCTCGGCCAAAAAAGGAGATTGTGTTCTTATTGCCGGAAAGGGGCATGAACATTATCAAATTTTCAAGGATCGGACCGTCCCTTTTGACGACGCCGAGGTCATCCGTTCGATCCTCAAAACTCTGGAGTCGAGGCAGTGATGGTGGAACTCCGGTTAGATGAGATCGCCGCAAAAATGAGCGGCCGTATTTTTCAGGGCGACCCGGCTCATCGTTTTCAGAAATTCAACATTGACTCCAGGCTGAGCGAGCCCGGAGAACTCTTTTTTGCCATAGTCGCGAAGAGAAATGGCCATAACTTTATCCCTGACGCTGCCGGCAAAGGAGCCCAAGGCGCGGTGATTTCTCAAGAGGTCCCCTGCCCTGCCCGGGATTTTGCTCTGGTCCGGGTTGCTGATACGGTGGATGCGCTTCAGACCCTGGCCAAAGCTGTCCTCTGCGACCACCCAGTAAAAATCATCGGAATCACCGGAAGCATCGGAAAGACGACGACAAAAGAATTCACCGCCAGCTTGATCTCCCAGCAGTTCAACGTCCATAAGTCGGAGGGAAATTTCAACACCTATCTCGGCCTTGCTCTGTCTCTTCTTAAACTGACTCCGGAACACGAGGTCGCAGTGCTCGAGATGGGGACGAGCGCTCCCGGAGAAATCCTGGGCCTCACCCGGATTGCGCCGCCCGACGTCTCTG
>CAZKEW010000100.1:0-8590 GCA_964551885.1 uncultured Eubacteriales bacterium | reverse complement strand
TGCCACCCGTGCTCACCACGAAATTTAGGACGCTTACATAACCTCTTGAAAATTTGACTTTAAGAGTGCTGATAAATATACTTATAGCTCGGCTGGAAGCGATTAAAACAAACGGCCTGTGATGGCGAGGTAGCTCAGTCGGTAGAGCGAGGGACTGAAAATCCCTGCGTCGGCGGTTCAATTCCGTCCCTCGCCATTCTTTACTCTTCTCTTCCTCTTTAAACCAAACAGGCTTTTGTGATAAAAATCATTTGCGGATATGTCTTTTTGGCAGCCGGATATCTTTTTGACTTGGCCCAAACTAAATGGAAGAGGACTTAACGCAGGAGGGACTTGATGATCTTCCTGACCGGACCGCTGAATTCAGGGTTTTTGAGGGCAAGGGCAATGGTCGCCTCGAGGAACCCGAGCTTGTTCCCGCAGTCATAGCGTTTCCCCTCAAAAAGATAGCCGTAGACGGGCTGGCTTTGGAGCAGGACTCGGATGGCGTCAGTGATCTGAATCTCACCCCTTGAATCGACAGGCGTTCTTTTGATGGCCTCGAAAATTTCAGGCGTGAAAACATACCGGCCCAAAATCCCCAAATCGGAGAAAGCTTTCTCCGGCCCCGGTTTCTCGAGCATGTCTGCGACCTCGAAGACCCGCTCGGAAACCTGCTTTTTGACTTTGATGATGCCGTACTTTTTCGTCCCCTCTTCGTCCACCCGCCCCAAAACAATCACCGTGCCCCGGAGCTCGACGAACGCATCAACAAGCTGCTTGGTGCATGGGATCGGACAATCGTAGATGTCATCGGGCGTGAGGGCGGCCACCGGCTCGCCGGCCGCAAAATTCTCTCCCATCAGGATGGCGTGACCCAAACCAAGCGCCTCGGGCTGGCGGATGTAAGTGAAATCCGCCAGGTGAGAAATCTTCCGCGCTTCTTCGAGGAGGTCGAGCCTCCCCTTTTCTCCGAGGAAAGCTTCTAGTTCCGGGCTGCGGTCAAAATGGTCTTCCATGGCGGACTTGCCGCGGCTCGTGATCACGGCAATCTGTTGGATGCCCGCGCCGACGGCTTCCTCCACCGTATATTGAATGAGCGGCTTGTCGATGACCGTCAGCATCTCTTTGGGCTGCGCCTTAGTGGCGGGGAGAAACCGTGTGCCGAACCCAGCCGCCGGGATGATGGCTTTCCTAACCTTCATGTTCCCTCCTCCAAGTCAGCCGAGAGGGCCCGACATGGCGGGAAAATTTCGCCTGATTTTATAACCTAAAACTTATAGCTGATCGAGATATTCGGGACATAAACATTCATATCATAGACGCCGGGCATGGAAGAAGCGTAATTCGGGTCAAAGAGCCAATTGGCATAATTCACTTCCCTCTTCTTGCCGAAAAGCATTTCAAACCCAAAATCGATCACCAGGCCGTTCAAAGAATATCCCACTCCCAGGGTGATGACGTTAAAGTTAAAGCTGGGAAGGAGGGCATTCAAGGTCTTGGCCGGAACAGGGGATGGGTCATAGTAATAGCCGCCGCGTATGGCAACGTTCTGATAAAGCCTATACTCAGCGCCGAACCGGATCTGCAAGGTATCTTTCCATTTCATCGGCCTGATATTTTGTCCCGATGCCGTCATCATAAGATTCCAGTAGGGATCTTTATACCTGGTTACGAATTCATCGACTTTTGACCACTGAGTCCACTGCAAATCCGCCGTTAAAATCAGGTCATCCATCGGCCGGAAAGCAGCGCCCCCTGCAATCCACCACGGCCAGGTGACATCTCTTTCGGCCGCAGATTGTGTCTTATAATTGGGACCCAGAAGGTCGATATTTGAGATATTGACATTGCCGTCGAGCTTGACCTTGCTCGGTGTGCGGACGGTGGCGCCAAAGCTAAGCATCTCATTGGCCTTAACCAGGACGCCGAACGTGGCGCCGATTCCCCAGCCATTCAAACTTTCCTCATACTGGCCGAGGTCAAAGTTATCTATATTGCCGGCATGGGTTTTGATCGAGAACATCCCGTAATTGATATTCAAGCTCGCCCCCACAGAAACTATCTCGTTAATCTTGTAGGAGACAGCCGGGGCAATAGTTACCATCCCGACGCGGCTTTCCCACATGTAAGAGGTGTTATTGGTTACAGGTGTGAAATCATCGCCATTCCAAGCCGCTCCAAGCCCCGAGGGAACATAAACACCGATTCCCGCCACGAGGTATTCATTGATCGGATGATAATAGGCCGCCAGGCCGGAGAGATAGTGCTTGGTTTCCGTTTTGGCATCGACCAAAGTCAATAGACCGGCCGGCGAAGGGACCTGAAATAAGTATGTGCCCTTGGGGATGATGTCTGTGCCGTAGAAACCGAAATATTTCGTCTTGAACTGGGCTATCCCAGCCGGGTTCCAGAAAATGGCGCTGTAATCGTCAGCCAGCCCGACAAATGCGCCTCCCATGGACAGGGCCCGGCTTCCAAGACTATTAAGATTTAAGCCGTTGGCTAAAGCGAGAGAGCTCAGCCCGAGAAAAAGCAAGAGCGCGAACAGGACAGACCTTTCTTTCTTCATGATGACCTCCGCATTATCTCATTATTTCTATGTGTTTACTATATTTTCCGAGATAATGTCAATCTGAAGCGCGGCCGGGCCCTTTCTTGAAGACGAAATTCTTGTCTTTATCCACGTCGATTTTGATGGCATCGCCTTCTTGGTAATTTCCCTCCAGAAGCTGAAGGGCCAGGGGATTCTGGATCTCCTGCTGGATTGTCCTCTTCAGTGGCCGGGCACCGTAGACAGGGTCATATCCTCTCTCGGCGAGCAGCTCTTTGGCCTTCTGGCTCGCCTCGAGCTTGATTTTCTTTTCTTCGAGTCTTTTGCGCAGATGATCTAACTGAATATCGACAATCTGGAGCAAGGCATCCTTGGTGAGCGCCTTGAAAAGGACGATCTCATCAATGCGATTCAGGAATTCAGGCCTGAAGGAGCTCTCCAGAATTTTTTTGACCTCCCGCTCCATAGTCTCATAGTCCAGGCTGAATTCCTTGATCACCTGACTCCCCAAGTTGGAAGTCATGATGATGAGGGTGTTGCGGAAATCGACCGTCCTCCCCTTGCCGTCCGTAAGGCGGCCGTCATCCAAAATCTGGAGCAGGATGTTGAAGACATCGGGATGAGCCTTCTCGATTTCGTCCAAGAGGATGATAGAATAGGGCCGGCGTTTGATGACCTCAGTGAGCTGGCCTCCTTCCTCATATCCCACATAACCCGGAGGCGCTCCGATAAGGCGGGAAACCGTGTGCTTCTCCATGTATTCTGACATATCCAGCCTGACCATGGCCCTCTCGTTATTAAAGAGAAATTCGGCCAGAGCGCGGGCCAGCTCTGTTTTTCCGACTCCTGTCGGGCCCAGGAAAATAAAGGAGCCCAGCGGCCGGGAGGCGTCCTGGATTCCCGTCCTTGCCCGCCGGATGGTGTCGGAGACGACCATCAAGGCATGCTCTTGGCCGACAACACGCTTGGCGAGGTTGTCCTCCATCTTGATCAGACGTTCGACGTCCCCTTCGAGCATTCTGGAAACGGGAATGCCCGTCCAGCGCGAAACTACTTCGGCTACGTCCTCCTCATCTACTTCTTCTTTGAGCATTTTTCCTTTCTTCTGCATCTCAGCCAGTTGCGCTGAACGCTTCTCCATCTCTTTGGAAATCTCGATCAACTTGCCGTAACGGATTTCAGCCACCCTCTCCAGGTCGCCGCGGCGCTCGGCGTTCTGCTCTTCGACCTTCAGCGCATCCGTTTGCTCCTTGAGCTTATTCATGGCGTCGATCAGATCCTTCTCCCCCTGCCAGCGGGCTTTAAGAGAAGCGCTCTTTTCCCGCAGTTCAGCCAGCTCTTTATTCAGCTTCTCGAGCCGTTCCCTGGAACTTTCGTCCTTCTCTTTCTTCAAAGCCTGCCGTTCTATCTCGAGCTGAAGAATCCGCCGCTCGAGCTCGTCGATCTCTTCAGGCATGCTGTCGATCTCGATGCGGATGCGGGATGCGGCCTCATCGACGAGGTCGATGGCCTTGTCGGGAAGATAGCGGCCGGAAATATAGCGATGAGAAAGAGTCGCTGCCGCTACGAGCGCCGAGTCCTTGATCTCCACGCCGTGGTGGACTTCATATTTTTCTTTGAGTCCCCGGAGAATTGAGATCGTGTCCTCCACCGAAGGCTCTCCCACGAAAACTTGTTGAAATCTCCGCTCCAGGGCTGCGTCCTTCTCGATATATTTTTTGTACTCGTTGAGCGTTGTCGCTCCGACGGCGCGAAGCTCACCGCGCGCCAGAGGCGGCTTGAGCATGTTCGAGGCGTCCACAGCTCCTTCGGCAGCGCCGGCGCCGATGATAGTGTGAAGCTCATCGATAAACAGGATAATCCGGCCGCCGGCTTCCCTGATCTCTTTGATCATAGCCTTCAGCCTGTCCTCAAACTCTCCCCGGTATTTCGTTCCGGCAACAAGGGCCCCGATGTCGAGCGCAAGGAGCCGCTTGTTTTTCAAGGATTGAGGCACGTCGCCGTTGGCAATGCGCTGGGCCAATCCTTCAACAATAGCCGTCTTCCCGACGCCGGCTTCTCCAATAAGGACGGGATTGTTCTTGGTGCGGCGGGAGAGAACCTGGATGACGCGCCGGATTTCGTCTTCGCGGCCGATGACGGGGTCGAGCTTCCCCTGGCGGGCCAGTTCGGTGAGATCCCGGGCATATTTTTGAAGAACCTGGTATTTCGCTTCCGGCTGGGGGTCTGTTACCCTCTGGGTGCCGCGAATGGCTGCCAAGGCCTGGAGCACGACATCTTTAGCCACGCCGTTTTCTTCAAGAATGCGGCCGGCCTCAGTCGACCTGTCTTCGAGCATTGCCAGAAGGAGATGCTCCGTCGAAATATACTCATCCTTGAGATTGTCTGCTTCCTTCTGGGCTTTGTTCATGACCTGCCGGAGGGCTAAGGAGATATAGACCTCTCCTCCGCTAACTTTGGGAATTCTCTCGAACGCCTGCTCCAGTTCTTCCCGAATCCGGGCCGTGTTAACACCCAGCTTGGAAAATACCGCCGTGACGATGTTTTCTTCCTGGTTCAAAAAACTCCAGAGCAGGTGCTCAGGCCTCACCTCTTGGTGGCCCATCTCCTCTGCTTTGGCCTGGGCCATTTGGAAGGATTCCTGTGACATGACCGTGAATTTATCCCATCTCATTTTTCTCTCACTCCTCCCCTATTAAAATATGCGCCAAAGGCTACTGTCAAGGGCAGAGAACAGACAAAATATTTTTCTTGACAATTTAATAAAAATTGCTATTTTTTTCATCGGAGCTTCAAATGGAAGAAATCGAAATCACGAGCTGGCTGACTTTGGATGCCATCAAAAAGAAGGCAGAATTGGTGGAAACAGTCGGCAACCTGCAGACAGGACACAGCATGTTCGTATTCTGCGTCATCGAGGACGATTATCTGGAGCTCTACTACAGCGACTCGGCGGCAAATTTTCTGCGCCGCTACGAAGACCGGGACGAGTTCGACCTGGCCCTGGAGCAGAGAAAAGAAGAGCACGGTGAAGCTCCTCACGAGGAAGACCGCGATTTTGATGAAGACTACAAGGAGGAAGAGGAAGAATTTGCCGTCGAAGACGAATCAGATAGCTACTGATTCTTAATTCTCTCTTTTTAATTTTTCTTTGAGCTCACTGAGAAAATTCAAGGCGGCCAAAGGCGTCAGGGAGGAAATATCGCATTCTTCGATGTCTTCCTTTAATTCTCTCAATTTTTCTTGTTTCTTTTCCTCTTCAAAAAGAAGGAGCTGCGTCTTATCCCGTTTTCGCTGGGAACGGTAGGCAATCCTGGGCAATCCTGAATCATCAAGCTCGAGCTTTTCCAGGTTGAAAAGGACTTCCTTGGCCCTCTCGATGACCGAACGGGGAATGCCGGCCAGCTTGGCCACATGGATCCCGTAGCTCTGGTCTGATGGTCCAGGGACGATCTTCCTCAGGAAGATGACCTCGTCTTTCCATTCTTTGACAGAAATGTGGTAGTTTTTGATTCTTTTAAGAGTCAGAGCCAGCTCAGTCAATTCGTGGTAGTGAGTGGCAAAAAGCGTCTTGGCTCTGATTTCTTCCTTCTCATGGAGGTACTCCGCCACAGCCCAGGCGATGCTCAACCCGTCAAAAGTGCTTGTCCCTCTTCCGATCTCATCCAGGAGGATAAGACTCCGCGGTGTGGCGTTGTTCAAGATGTTGGCCGTCTCGATCATCTCCACCATAAAAGTTGACTGGCCCAGGTTAAGGAAATCCATCGCCCCGATACGGGTGAATATCCGGTCAACAACGCCAAGCTCCGCTCTTTTCGCCGGCACAAAGGAACCCATTTGGGCAAGGATCGAGATGAGAGCAACCTGCCTCAGGTAGGTTGATTTCCCCCCCATATTCGGCCCCGTCACAATCAGGATCTGGTTCTCCTCACGGTCGACCAAAATGTCATTCGGGATGAAAGGCTCCGGCGAGGTTTTTTCGATGACCGGATGCCGCCCTTCCACAATATGGATCCTGTCTTCATTGTCCACGACAGGCCGGAAATAATTGCGCTGGGCGGCAAGCTCGGCCAGGGAGGAAAGCACATCGAGGCGGGCGACGGCGGCTGCGATACGCTGCAGTCTTTCTGTCTCCCGGGCAATCTTCTCCCTGACTTCAAGAAATAGCTTGTGCTCGATCTCTCCAATCCTTTCCTCAGCAGTCAAGACTTTGTCTTCGTATTCTTTTAGCTCCGGCGTGAAGAATCTCTCCGAGCTCACGAGCGTCTGTTTTCTGATGTAATCGGAGGGGACCAGGTGCAAATTGGATTTGGTCACCTCGATATAGTAGCCAAAGACCTTGTTGTACCGGACTTTGAGAGAGCCGATGCCCGTTTTTTCCCTCTCCTTCTTTTCAAGCAGCGAAATAAACGACTTCCCCGAGCGGCTGATCTCCCGCAGCTCATCGAGTTCAGGGTTATACCCGTCCTTGATAATGCCTCCCTCGGTCAGAAGAAAAGCGGGCTCATCGAGGATGGCTTTGTCAATGAGCTGGACAATATCCTGGGCGTTATCCCAGTGCTCGAAGATATCTTTAATCGTCAGCGCAGCGAATGAACTCAGCAAAGAATAGATCTCGGGAAGAAGAGAAAGTGATCTCTTCAACGAAACAAGATCGCGCGGGTGGGCAACGGCCAGAGAAATTTTTCCCGTCAGGCGCTCCAGGTCGAAGATTCCCTTCAGGGTTTCCCTCAATTCCTGCCGTTCGATAGTCTTTTGGAGCCATTCCTCCACGGCGTCCTGCCTCGCCTTGATCTCCGCACAATCCAGGAGCGGCTGAAGAAGCCAGGACTTGAGCAGCCTCCCGCCGAGAGAGGTGGCGGTGTAGTCGATGATATCAAGGAGGGAGTCTTTCACCCGGCCGTCCCTGAGGTTTCGTGTGAGTTCCAAATTTTTGATGGTCGCTGCATCGAGGGTCATGTGCTGGCTAAAGTGGAAAAAGGAGACCTGCCGAATCAGGGAGAGAGAATCTTTTCTGAGTTTCTTAAGATAATAAAGGAGGGCACCTGCGGCAGAAACGGCCAGCCTTTTCTCCTCCAGGCCGAAACCGGCCAGGGAGTTGACCTTGAAATGCTGCTGCAAGAGGTTTTGAGCCTGAGGAAAATCAAACGCCCAGGCCTCGACCGGGCTTCGGAGAAAGGGGGGCAGGTCGTTTTTGCCGGTAACCCGTTCGATATCCTTTTCTTCGCCCTCGGGAAAAATGATTTCTTTCGGCGCCGCGCGGAAAAGTTCATCGGCCAGGTTTTTCCACTCTCCGGCATTTCCCTCTGTCGCCCTGACGAAGCCTGAAGCCAAGTCAATCAAAGCCAGCCCCCATCCTCCCTCTTCAAAATAGAGGCCGGCGATAAAGACATTTTCTTTTGATCCCTCAAGCTCAACTTCCACGGCGGTCCCGGGGGTAAGGACCTTGATCACATCGCGCTTCACCACGCCTTTGGCTGCTTTCGGGTCTTCGACCTGCTCACAGACAGCCACCTTGAAGCCGTGCTTGAGGAGCTTGGCCAGGTAGGAGTTAACAGCGTGGTATGGCACGCCGCACATCGGGACTTTCTGGCGGGATGTCAGAGCGATCTCCAAGATCGGCGAGGCGATCTTGGCGTCCTCATAGAACATCTCATAAAAATCTCCCAAACGGAAAAAGAGGAGGGCATCCTGATGGTCCTTTTTTATCCACAGATACTGCTCCATCATCGGAGTGATGAGCTTGTCTTTCGCCATCTTCTCCTCAACTATACCCGGAGAAGTCTAAATTTTCAAGGAAAGAGCGGGTGACGTAAGCCTCTCTGTTTCCGTGATGATCATGTAGCCCTTCAATGTCACAGGAGAGCTTGGTGAAGGGATAGAGCGACCATCGAGAGATTTAGCCTGGAGAATGGGGACGGTTCTCCGGGAGAACCGTCCCCTCAACACTGGCCGGCGAGTATGTCCTGAGCTTCCTTCCTCACTTGGGCGGAGGGCCATGGGTGAAGGAGGACATCCGGAGCCGAGCGGGCAAGGGCCCTCGAGTGAAACGAGAGG
>CAZKEW010000099.1:0-8631 GCA_964551885.1 uncultured Eubacteriales bacterium | reverse complement strand
CATTACTTAATTATTCGAGGACAGAGATAAGCAGTGTGTCCCATAATTTGACCCTGTTTTTTCCCTGTGGTATAAGCTAAAAAAGGAAATTTAGAATATACCTGGGAAGATCTTAAAGAGAGATTCAAGAACAATGCGAATCGGGTTTGACCTGCGCCCCTTTCTCCGTGATGAGACAGGCGTAGGGACATATCTGAAAAATCTTCTTTTTCACCTCGCCCAAATCGACAAGACGAATAAGTACTTTCTTTTTTCCTCTTCCTGGAAAGACAGGTTTCCCGCCGCGAAAATCCCCATCTTTGCCAGGATGAAATTTCGCGACCTACGCATCCCTGTGAAAGCGCTCAATTATTTCTGGTATGTGTGGCGCTGGCCGCAGCTGGATCATTTTTTTAAGACAACTCTCGATCTAACTCATTCGGCGACACCCCTCATCCTCCCCACCAGAGGGAAAAAAATTGTGACCGTCTATGACCTTTTCTTCATGGATTCTCCCGGGCAGGCTGGAAAAGAGGCAGGGAAAACTTTTTTCACCAAGGCCGCAGGCGCCTTGCGGCAAGCGGACGGAGTCATTGCTATTTCATCTTTCACCAGAGACGAGCTTGTCGCCAGGTTTGACATAGAGGCGAATAAGGTAAGAGTCATCCCCCTTGGTCTCGACCGTAAATTTCTGGAAGAGGTTGCTCCGGCCGACCTCGAGGAAACAAAGAAAAGATACAATCTTCCCTCTTCCTTTCTTTTATTTGTTGGTGCCCAGGAGCCGAGAAAAAATCTCTTGCGGCTGCTCGAGGCGCTGAAAATTGTTCATCTTCAAGGGCGACAAATTGCGCTGGTTCTCGTGGGGCCGCTGGGACAGGATTCAAAACCGCTTCAAGCGCGCGCCGAGAAACTCGGGCTTGCGCCTTGGATAAGTATGACAGGTTATCTTCCTGAGGAAGAGGTGAAGCGAATCTACCGCCTGGCCACGGTCTTTATCTTTCCTTCACTCTGCGAAGGATTCGGCCTGCCTCTTATCGAAGCCATGGCCAGCGGCGTTCCCGTTGCCGCTTCCTTCACCTCCGCTATCCCCGAAGTCTCGAAGGATGCGGCGTTGTATTTCCAGCCGGAAGACCCCGAGAACATTGCAGAAAAAATCATCTTTCTCCTGGAGAGCAATCAGGCCAGGGAAGAGCTTATCGCCAAGGGGAAAAAGAGGGCCCTGGATTTCAGCTGGGAGAAGGCGGCCGCGGAAACACTTGAGTTCTATCTTTCTTTTTCGGAAAAATGAAAATCGCGATTGACGGATACGAGCTCGGGCGAGAAGCCAGAGGTGTCGGCCGGGTCATTGATAATATCTTGATTCCTTTGTTCGACCTCCTTCCCGAGGATGAATTTCTCGTCTATACCAAAGAGAGCATCGGGAAGTATTCTCACCCGCGCGTCAGCGAACATGCTCTGCCGCCGCGCGGCGGGTATCTCCGCTGGCAGAACGGGCCTTTGCGGAGAGCCCTAAAAAAAGCAAACCCGGATATCTTTGTCGCCACCAATTACACCTTGCCTCTGTTCAATCCCCGGGACTCTGTTCTGTTCGAGTACGATCTTTCCGTCATCTCCCATCCCGAATGGTATTCGCGAAAATACGCTCTCCCGCGAAGATACCTCATCAAGAGGAGCCTGGAAAAAGCGGCGCTGGTTGTCGCTTCCTCGGAGTTCATCAAAAAGGAAATCCTGGGTTTTTTTGACCTCAGGCCGGAGAAAATAAAGGTTATCGGGTTCGGAGTCGAGGACAAGTTCCGCAGAGCCCCCGAAGAGAAAATCCTCGCTTGGAAAGAAAAAAAGGGCCTGACGGGGAAAAAGGCCGTAGGCTTCTTAGGCTCTCTTTTTAAACGGCGCCACATCCCTTCTCTTGTCCGGGCTGTCAGCCTGCTGCGCGGTGAATTTCCCGAGATCACGCTTTACATCGTAGGGAAAGACTTGTCTGGTTTCCGGCCGGGAGAGATGGCGCGGATTCTGAGCCAGGAATGGGTAAGATGGGAGGAGATGCTTCCAGAAGAAGAGCTCCCTCTCTTTTATTCATCCTTGGACGCCTTTGCCTATCTCTCTGAATATGAAGGATTTGGGTTTCCGCCGCTCGAAGCTTTGGCCTGCGGAACACCCGTCGTGCTCATGAGGGGCTCCTCTCTCGAGGAGGTCTTCGGCGATGTGGCCATCATGGTTGGGAATCCCGAGGAGAGGAAGGTTATGGAGGCTCTACGGACCGCCCTCATGGATGAAAAGAGGCGGGTGCAGCTATTAAACCGGTTTGAGCAAAAAAGGGCTCAGTTCTCTTGGCAGAGAACAGCCCGCGAGCTTTCGTTTCTTCTCCAAAACCTAAAAAAATGAGGTTGATTGCCCTAGATTGAGATAACTTCTATAGACAGTGGATTTGTTCTTAGATCAATTCATGATAAAAAAGAGGGAAATAGTGGATAAGGATAGAGGAGGCGGTGAGTGGAGGAACGCAGGGTGAGCAAGCGGGAGCTGAGCATAATTCTCGTTAACTTTAATGACCGGGCGCACCTTGCCCGCTGCCTGTCTTCGCTGGAAAAGAATGCCGGGGTCCTCGACATTGAGGCAATCCTTGTAGACAACAATTCCGAGGATGGAAGCCAGGAGCTGGTGCGGGCTTCCTTCCCTTGGGTAAGGTTCATCCAGAACGAGGAGAACTTAGGCTATGCCAATGCCAATAACATTGGGATAAAGGCAAGCCACGGAGAATTCATCCTCTTTTTGAACACAGATACAGCCGTTCCTCCTGAGACCTTACCTTCGCTTTTAGCCGAGATGAGAGCCAAGCCCGAACTTGGGGCGATCGGCCCTGCTCTTGTTCATGAGAATAAGAGTTTCCAGGTTTCTTTTGGCGGCAGAAGGAATTTTTTCTCCGAAATTTTGCAGAAGGTTATTCTTAATCCTTATTATGAGCAGGCCCTTAAATATTCTTCTGAGGCTAAAGAAGTGGTTTGGGTGAGCGGCGCCTGCTTCTTCGCCAGGCGGTCGGCCGTGGAAGATGCGGGCTTTTTCGATGAAAACTTTTTTCTCTATTTTGAGGATATCGACCTGTGCGTGAGAATGAGGGAAAAGGGCTGGAAGGTTGTCTTTTTTCCCGGCGTCAGGGTCATCCATACAGGGGGGGCCGCAACCTCCGGGCGGAAATTTCAAACCCGCCTGGAATACCGCAGAAGCCAGCTCTATTTTTACCGCAAGCACAGTTCAAGATTATCTGTCCTTCTTTTGAAACTTTACTTGAGGCTTAACTTTTTTCTCTTATTCCTCCTCAAACTCCGGACACCTGAGGAGAGAGCCCTTCTCCGGTCGCAGATGTCGCGGATTTTTGGAGCGTAGCATATATATTAGTAAATCGATGGAAAAACTAAAAATTTGTGAGATGATCGACCGGCCGTCGCTCGGCGGAGGGCAGACGGCCGTCCTGCTTCTGGCCGAAAACCTGGATCATCAGCTCTTTGAGGTCTTTGTCTGCTCCGCAGGCGATGGACCTCTGGTGGAAGAAGCCCGGAGCCGAGGATTCGCCCATATTCCGGTTCCCTTGAGCAAGACATTCAGGCTCAGCACCGTCAAGCACATCGCCGCCGCCTTAGAGAAAAACAGGATTCAAATCCTCCATACCCACGGAGGAATCGCCGGGCTCTTCGGCCGCTGGGCGGCCCGCCTCGGTCGGACGCCGGTCATCGTCCACACCCTCCATGGGATCCACTACCTCCATTACCGGAATCCGTTGTTGAAGAGCCTCTATGTCCTCCAGGAAAGGATATTTTCGCGCTTCACCGACGGGCTGATCCTTGTTTCTCAAGCGGATTTAAGCCAGGCAAAAAAACATAAGCTGGCAGCGGAAGACAAAATGTTTGTCATTCCCAACGGCACCGACCTGAGGCTCGAAAGAGACGCCGAAGATATACAAAAGAAAAGGCGCGCGTGGGGATGGGAAGCTGAGCAATCCGTCATCGGGACGGTGGCGCGCCTTCACCGCCAGAAGGGCGTTTTCTATCTCGTCAAAGCCGCGGAGAAAGTTTTGAATGCCTTTCCAGGCGCCAAAATTGTTGTGGTCGGTGAAGGACCGCTCGGCCAAAAGCTGAGGAAAATGGCCGTGAAGATGGCGCTCGAAGGCGGGCTCCTCTTCCTGGGCGAGAGGAAGGATGCGGCCGAGCTCATCTCGCTTTTTGATATTTTTGTCCTTCCCTCCCTCTGGGAAGGACTGCCGTTTGTCTTGGTGGAGGCTGCCGCACTTCAAAAGCCGATCGTCGCTACTGCCGTGGACGGTGTTACTGAAATCATCGAGGACGGAAAAACGGGCGTACTCGTCCCCCCCAAAGATCCGCAGGCTCTTGCCGACGCCATCATACGGCTGCTCCGGGATAAAGACAGCGCTTCGCGTCTGGCCGCGAGGGCCCAAGCCCTGATTCCGCCTCGTTTCCCCTTGCGCCGGATGGTCGAGCAAACCCAGAACCTCTACCTGCAATTGTACCAGGACAAAAGAGGGGACGGTTCTCAATGAGAACCGTCCCTATATACGAATTTGCCTCGCTGGGAGCAAATTCGCGTGTCTTAGAGCCCACATCCCGAGCCTTCATTGACAATTCCGCTGCCCGTTTTTATAATCAACGCCTATGGATAAGATGAAAGTCGCCCTCGTTCATGACTGGCTGACCGGCCAGCGGGGGGGCGAAAAGGTCCTGGAAATTCTTGCCGAGATTTTCCCCGAGGCGCCGGTCTTTACGCTTTTCCATTTTAAAGGAAGCCAATCGGGAATCATCGAACAAAGAGACATCCGGACGAGTTTTCTCCAGAAACTCCCTTTCCTGAAAAAAAGATACCGCCTCTATCTGCCCCTTTTCCCCCTGGCCGCCGAGCTCTTTGACCTCGGCGAATACGAGCTCATCGTCTCGAGCTCTCATTGTGTGGCCAAGGGGGTCATTCCCCATCCTGATGCCCTGCACATCAGCTATATCCATTCGCCGGTGCGGTATGCCTGGAATCAGTATTTTGCTTATTTTTCTCCAGACAAACTCTCTTTCTTTTCCCGCTTCTTGATTCCTCCGGTCATTCACCGGCTGAGGGTGTGGGATGTCTCGTCCTCTGCCCGAGTCGACCATTTTGTCGCTAACTCGGAGAATGTCGCGCAGAGGATCAAGAAATACTACCGGCGGGACGCCGACGTCATCCATCCCCCTGCCGACACCGATTTCTTCAGCCCGGCCGCGCAGGAGCCGGTAAAAGGCTATTATCTCATTGTTTCGGCGCTTGTCCCCTATAAAAGGATTGACCTGGCTATCGATGCTTTCAACCTTCGCGGTGAGCCCCTGAAAGTTGTGGGCACAGGCCCTGAATTTAAAAAACTCAAGAAGGCGGCCCGCCCGAATATCGAGTTTCTCGGACCCGTCTCGGCTGAAAGCCTTCGCTCCCTCTATCAAGGCGCCAAGGCGCTTCTTCTTCCCGGAGAGGAGGATTTCGGGATTACGGCTTTGGAAGCCCAGGCCTGTGGAACGCCTGTCATCGCTTACGGTCGCGGCGGCGCCAAAGAGACCGTCATCCCCGTCGAAACAGGCGTCTTTTTCTCCGAGCTTACGGTGATGAGCCTCGAGAGCGCCCTTGACAAATTCCAGGGCCTGGAATTTAATAAAAACATCATACGGTCAAACGCGATGAAATTTTCCCGCGCCGCCTTCAAGGAGAAGATGGCTTCCTATTTCGAGAAAAGATGGGCGGAGTTCAAGGGTAAGCAGTGATCCAAAAAAAGCGATTTGGCCTGATCGGGCTTTTTGTCCTCAGCGATGTCTTGGGCATCCTCGTTTCCTATTTTTATTCTTATCTCTTTCGTTTTTATGCCTACATCATCCCTGTTGACCCGGGCAAAGGAATCCCTCCGCTCAAGGATTATGTGTTTGTTTTCCCCCTATTCTTGGCCACTCATCTCCTGATCTTCTATCTTCAGGGATTCTACAAGACCCGGTTGAAGCGGACGAAAATCGATGACTTTTTAGCCATCAGCTTGAATGCGATCCTGACCATCCTCGCGGTCTTTGCTGTCATGAGCTATCTTTACAGCTACAGTCAGGGCGCCAGGCCGCTTTTCCGCGTGACCTTCAAAATTTCCCATGGCTTCTTGTTCGTTTATTTTGTGGTTGTGATCTTTATGATTGCCTTCCTCCGCAACCAGATCTACTTTTTCATGAAAAGACGATATGCCAAGGGGCTCAACCTGCAGAATGTCCTGATCGTGGGAGCGGGAGAAATGGGCAAAGCCGTGGCCCAGAAGATCCGCCAATACAAGGACCTGGGGTTTGTGCTTAAGGGTTTTTTGGATGATGAGAGAGATGTGGGGGAGAGGATAGAAGTTGACGGCGGGGTGGAAGTCCTTGGCCGCGTTCATGACCTCGGCCCTGTCCTTGACAAAGGCGAGATCAGCGAAGTCTTTGTCGCCTTGGATTTGAACAACTATGCCAAGATCTTGGAAACGCTCAAGGTGGCCAACCGTTATGTCGTCAACATCAGGCTCATCCCCGACCTCTTCCAGCTTCTCACCCTGAAGGCCAATGTCCAGGACTTGGACGGTTTCCCGGTGATTTCGATCGACGATGTCTCCTTAAAGGGCATCAAGAGTATCGTCAAGAGAGCTGTGGACATTGTCGTCTCAGCCCTGGGCTTGCTCCTTCTTTCTCCGTTGATCCTGATCGTTTCCGTTTTGATTAAGCTGACTTCCAAAGGCCCCGTCTTTTATCAGCAGGAAAGAATGGGGCTGGACGGGAGGCGGTTCACCATGGTCAAGTTCAGGACGATGGTTTGCGATGCCGAAAAAGAAACAGGCCCTGTGATGGCTGCGCCCGACGACCCCCGGATGACGAACCTCGGCCGGTTCCTGAGAAAGTTCAGCATCGATGAGGTCCCTCAGCTCGTCAACGTCTTGAAAGGGGAGATGAGCCTGATCGGGCCTCGGCCGGAGAGGCCCTCCTTTGTCAAAGATTTCGCCGACAAGATCCCCAACTACATGCTCCGGCACAAAGTCAAATCGGGGATCACCGGATGGGCCCAGGTTCACGGCCTCAGGCAGGACACGTCCATCGAAAAGAGGATCGAATACGATTTTTATTATATCCAGAATTGGTCTCTGGCCCTTGACCTTAAAATCATCTGGATGACCCTGAAGAGGGGCTTTATCGACCGGAATGTGAGATAGGGCTCAGCCTATCTTGGGGATGAAAAAAGCCATGCGGATTCCTCTCAGGATGTAGTACGCGCCTGAGACAACGGTGCTTGTTAGAGTGATGACGAAGAAAGCGGAAAGAAAAGAAGGAGAAGCGAGCGAAGAAAGAAGGGAAAAGCGGCTCCAGGAGGAGGCTTGGACGTAGTTGGCTAACAAGACCAAGAAAACCGTTCCGACTTGAAGGACCGTGCTGATTTTTCCGAAAATGGAAGGGAGAAAATTCCTTGCGCCTTTCCAGAGATAGATAACAACACCCCCTGTGAGCATGATCAGGTCTCGAGAGACAACCACGGCCGTGAGCCAAAGGGGGATCATATAGGGCAAATCCATATCTTTGAACGTCAGCAGGATGAAGGCGGTGGAGAGCAACAATTTATCAGCTATGGGATCGATTAGAGTCCCGATTTTTGTCTTGAGATGCCACATCCTGGCCGTGAGCCCGTCTAAAACGTCCGTCAACCCGGCTAAAAAGAAGATGAGCAGAGCGCCGAAGCCCTGTTTTCGGAGGACCATGATGACAAATACGGGGACAAGGCAGATCCTCAACAGCGTGAGGATGTTGGGAAGCGTTAACAACTTTTCTTTGGTTTTCGTATCCATCTTGGTTAGCGGGCAAGAGCCAGAAGAACATTTATGGTCTTGATGGCTTCCGGCCCCGAAACCGTCTGGTCGGGGCGGAAGGTCTTGTCCGGGTAGAGCTCCATGATCTGGTAGGAGAGCACCTGGCTGATCGGCTGGTAGTAGTAATGGTCAAGAGAAACATCCGGAATCTGAATCCTTGCCGGGGAGATCTGGTGGATGAACCGATGCCCTTTTTGTTGGAGGTATGTGATAACCCGGAAGATGGTCTCGGCCAGCTCGGCTCTGGTCACAGCCTTCTTGGGCTGAAAGCTGTGGTTCGAATAGACCTCCATAAGGCCCAGGGAAGTGACCTTGAGGATGAATTTTGAGGCCCAGGAAGCTGAAACATCGATGATGATGGGCGGCTGAGGAGCAGGCTCAGGGAAAACGTCTCTGAGCTTGACGGCCAAAAGGGCGGCGACATCCTCTCGGGCCACGGCTTCTTGGAGGGGAATTTCGTTATACCGGCTGGGCAGTTCATAAATCCCCAATTTGTTTTTTAAACTCTCGATCTGCTCTTTGGCCTTCCTGTTGTTTCTATCCAACTCCAGGAGCTTCTCATAGACCTCCAGGCTTCTTTCATACTGCTTGGCCTCGGCAAGAGTCGCCGCGTAATTTTCCAAGATGCTCTTATCGGTCGGGTTGCTCGCCGCAGCCGCCTTCAAATGAACCAGCGCGCTGGATAATTTATTTTCTTTTTTATAAATCTCGGCTAAAGCCAGGTGAATTTCGGCGGACACCGGTGAATAATGGAGCGCTTTGAGATAGGCTTCTTT
>CAZKEW010000098.1:0-8632 GCA_964551885.1 uncultured Eubacteriales bacterium | reverse complement strand
GCGCTCGAATCTTCGGGGAAGACGCCCAGCGGCATTTTGCTCGGCCACAAGAGGGGACAGAGGTTTTTCGTCGAGCAGGTTTATCCATCCAGGGAGAGCTATTTTTCTTCCGAGCAAAATTACTGGGCCCTCGACCGGCTTTTTAGCGGAAAAATCATTGGCTTCTATTCTTTCACTTCGGACACTGAAAAAGCGCCGAAGATTCTCCTGCCCTTTGCCTACGGAAAGCTCTTCCTCAAGATCGCTCTCCGCCTCAAAAACCGATTGGCTCTAAAACCCTATGTCATCGAATACAAGGATTCATTTTTTCTTCAGCCCATATCGCTGCACTCGCGGCCAACGGGGAAAAAATGAAAGACCTCCTGGATCAAGACGAGCAAGAATTCCTTCTCCGCCTCGCCCGCCAAACCCTCGAGCAATATTTGAAGACGGGGAAGCGGCTAAAAACAAAAGTCGAAAACGAGAAGCTCCTCGAAAAAAGAGGGGCTTTTGTCACCCTCAAAGTCGATGACCATCTCCGCGGCTGCATCGGCTATCCCCTTCCCTACAAGCCTCTTTATGAAACAATCATCGAGATGGCCATCGCCGCCGCGACCCAGGATTACCGGTTTTCGCCGGTGACTCCGGAGGAGCTTCCCCGGACAAAAATCGAAATATCCGTGCTCAGCTTGCCTGAGCCCATCAAAGACGTGAAAGAAATCGAAGTGGGCAAGCATGGGATCATCGTTTCCAAGGGCTTCAACAAAGGCCTGCTCCTTCCTCAAGTTCCCGTGGAATACGATTGGGACCTCGAAACTTTTCTCCGTCACGGTTGTTTGAAAGCCGGCCTGGATGAGGACGAATGGAAAAAGGGACTTGAAATCGAGGTGTTCTCAGCGCAGGTCTTTTCTGAATGAAGGCCGAGGGAGAAAAATTGCGCCGTAAAGCTCTTGCTCCTTTTTGCCTTCTCGTTCTTTCCTTATTGCTTTCAGAAGGCGCACAACTCGGCCAAAAAAATCCGGACCTTCGGAGCAAATCTTCGCAGCACCCGGGGATCAGCCGAAGATTGGCCGAAGAGATAGGCCAAAGAGGAATCAAGGATGCCCCTCTGCCTATCTGGGTCTACTTCAAAGACAAAGGGGCGAGCGGAGCCCGCTCTTTGGAAAAAGCCCTAACACAGGCACAGCAAAATCTCGCGGAGCGCTGCCTCTGGCGCCGCGCCAAAGTTCTCGAAGGAAACGCTCTCGCCGACCACGACGACCTTCCCGTCTATCCTGCTTATGTCGAAAAAATAAAGCCGCTGGTCAAAAAAATCCGGACCACATCCCGCTGGCTAAATGCCGTGAGCGCCGAGGCCACTCCTTTCGAGATCAGGGCACTCGCAAAGCTTCCTTTTGTCCGCCGGGTTGACCTCGTGCTCTCTTTTTCCAGGAATGAGCCGCCTTCGCTTCCCGCTTCTGAGACGCCCGTTGCCCTCGAAGACCCTGTCGCAAGCTTCTACGGGTCATCCTTCATCCAGATCGACCAGGTCAACGTCTGGCCTCTCCACCGGCTTGGCTACACCGGCCGCAATGTTCTTGTCTGCATGATGGACGCGGGCTTCCGGAAATCCCATGAAATCTTCCGTCAGGCCCACGTTGTCGCCGAATGGGACTTTGTCAATGGCGACGGGAATGTCGAGCAGGACCTTAGTGATCCTAATGATTATTCCGATTCCCACGGGACAGGGACATGGTCCGTCCTCGGCGGGTTCAAGCCCGGCGAGCTCATCGGCCCGGCTTACGGGGCCGATTTTTTGCTGGCTAAAACGGAGACAGAAAAATTCGAGAAGCCGATCGAGGAGGATTTCTGGGTGGCCGGGATCGAATGGGCCGAGAGCCTCGGCGCTGAGGTCGTCTCATCCTCTTTGGGGTATATCGACTGGTACACGTATGGCGATATGGACGGCCGGACGGCCGTGACGACGCGCGCCGCCAATCGGGCGGTGAGCCTGGGCATGGTGGTGGTGAATGCAGCCGGGAATGAGAGAGATACGTCGTGGAGACATATCATCGCACCAGCCGATGGGTTTGACGTGATCGCCTGTGGAGCCGTGGATTCGCTGGGGAGGATAGCCTCCTTCAGCTCTCCTGGTCCGACTTATGACGGCAGGATAAAGCCGGAGGTCTGTGCCCTCGGCGTCAGGAATTGGCTTGCCGCAAACAAACCGGACGGCAGCGCCACCTATAGCCGAGGCTCGGGGACCTCTTTTGCCACTCCACTAGTTGCTGGAGTTGCGGCTTTACTTCTTGAAATCCACCGCGACTGGACACCAGCCCAAGTCCGCGCAGCCCTTCTGAGCACGGCCAGCCGCAGCCGGAATCCGGATAATGATTTTGGCTGGGGAATTGTAGATGCCGCCTTGGCTGCTGACATAGGCTTGCCCTCTATCGCGCTTGAAGGTTATTCGGTCGATGATGATACCTCGGGAAAAAGCTTTGGCAACGGAAATGGCCGTGTGGAACCCGGCGAGACCATTGAAATGACTGTCACACTGAAAAACAAAGGCAGGCTCCCGGTTTATGGAATCCATGGTTCCTTGAGCTCAACCCACCCGGATTTTGTCCTCGTTACGCCGGAGGTGGATTTCCCGGCGCTTCCCGGTTTAGAATCGCGAAGCGCCGACAAGCCCTTCGCCGTAAAAATCCCTCCTGGCTTTTTAGGGCACCAAATCGTTTTCAGGCTGCAAGTAAAAGGCCCCTTGGGTTTAGAGCTCAATGAAGATTTGAGTCTCTCGATTTCGCGCTGAGCCTATCCTCTATGGGGACGGTTCTCCCGGAGAACCGTCCCCGCTTCAGCCGCTTTTCCCAAATTTGAACTTGAACCCGATTCTCGCTGAAATGCCGCTCAGGTTGATATTTGCCGGCTTAACCGCTGCATAATCGACCGAAACAGGCTCTTCTTGTGAGAAAACAAGACGAGGATAAGATTTGCCGGTTTGACCGCTGCGGACATCAACCCTCCAGAGCCGGCCATCATAAGATTCCTCTTCCGTTCCTTTGTCTGAATAACCGCCCCCCAAGCCCCAAATATGAGTCCAATCATAAGAGTCGGCTTTTTCTCCCTCCCAGCCATCGAGGTTCACCCATCTCCCCAAAACTTCAAGAGTGATGAAGAAGGAAGGGCTGATTCTGACGTCCAGAGCGGCAGCGGCGTGGAGGCTAAAAGCTTGGGTTTTTGCCGTCTCCGAATATTCACCCGCAGTGGAGTACTGGTCCACGTATTGGACGGAAGAATTGGCTGAATATTGATCGTCGGTATAGTTAAAACGGTAGGAATATTCCTCTTTGTAACGATATCGGCTGAGATAGAGACCGCCACCCCCTCCCAAGCAAAGATCATATTTTTCTCCGAGGGGCAAAAGATAGTAGGCGCTTAAGGTTATAGGAACGGCCTCAATCTCGTAGGAAGGCGACTGAGAAGTTGTCTCTTCAACGGAAACAGTGCCCCATTGGGAAGGGGAGATTGTATAGTTTTGCTGGGCAGCATATTTTGTGGAAATCTCGCCATTTTGACTGAATGGCAAAAAGCTTGTCCCCAAACCGATGCTCCACCGGGAGGATATTTTGACCATTACCTCGGCTCCAACCTCATAAGTGCAGTGCATCTCTCTAACACTGTAGATAGAGGAAAAAGAGGGGCTTTGCCTGTCCTCATAGTATTGCCGCCATCCCGAAATGCTCTTATTTAAATCCCCGCCGTCCGTCCAGCCCCATCCTCCGTTGATCTTGAGGCTGAACTCAATAGCTGAGGCATTCAAAACCAGAAGATAGGCATATAGAATGAGGATGACTATTCTCTTTGAGGTTACGGCCATGAAATGCCTTAACACCAATCGCCGGCGCAATAAGGCACTGCGGAAAATTTTTTCAGAAGCAAAAATTTATGACTTCTGTTTCTTCATATTGTCCAGCTCCTGTTGCGCTTCCTGCTTATAAACATCGCACTTGGATGTCAGGATCGGCGCGTCGAGGCATTTCTGGAACTCCTGGGCAGCAAGGTCATTTTTCTTCATCGCCAGGTAGGTCCGGCCGAGCTCAAGATGATGGTTGGAGTAATCCGGACGAAGCTCGATGGCCTTCTTGAAATATTGCTCTGATTCCTCGAACGTTCCCTTAGGAATTGACCCGTAGATCATGCCCCCAAAAAACCGCTGCATCCCGCCGATCTCAGCCATGCGGCGATGCCACCGGCCCAGGGCATGATAGGCCAGGTCATTGGTATTGTCCAGCTCGATAGCCCTCTCGATCTCCGCTTTGATCCTCTTAGACATGTTGATCTGTTCTTTTTTCCCTAAAAGGAGCGCCTGTTTGCCCATGGCTGCGGAGAGGAAAAAATGCCCCCAGGTATCGTCGGGATTCGCTTTGATCGCCTGCTTCGCATAAGACTCCGACTCGAGGTACATTTTTTTCTGCTTCTCGGCAGCATTTTGTTCTTTAGGATCCACCAGGTCTCCGAGATCGAAATAGGCGCGAGAAACCTTCCATAAGGCTTCGTAGTTCGCAGGCTCATCTTTAACAGCAAGCAAGTACTCGTCCAGGGCTTTGGCATCGTCAAAATTGGCGAAATATTCGTCTCCCTGGCGGATGTGGTCTGCGGCCGTTTGCCCGTAAAGAAAAAGGCCAGTGACCACAAAAGATGCCACGAAAACGACTTTGAGCGCAGATTTTTTGCTCATTTATCCCTCCTGTTTTTTTGCTTACTTTTATAGCATAAAGCGGGAAGGCGAGCAAGGAAAAGCTTTATTCAGCCGCAATTGAGGTCCTTTCAAAATAGCGGTCGGCTTCAGCGTCGAGTTCGTTGAGCAGATGTTCGACCCTCCGGCGTTCTTTCTCCAAACTCTCCTCATCCAAAAGGCGTGCGATGGCGATGGGTTTCCCGTAAAGGGCAACAATTCTTGAAAACGGGTAAAAAAACAAGAACCTGTCCCAGCTTTTCAGGAACTTTTTTCTCGAGGCCGAAAAGCAGAAGGGCACAAGGAGCGCCCCTGTCTCCTGGGCCAATTTCAGGCAGCCTGACTTCAGCTCCCGGTTTGGTCCGCGGGGTCCATCCGGGACGATGACCAGCTCGCCGCCGTTCTGAAGCTCCTTCTTCATCTCGACCCAGGCCCGGACAATGGCATGAGAGCTCGACCCCCTAATAATATTGTATCCCCAGCTTGAGCCAATCTGGGCAATGATCTCTCCGTCCCTGCTCGGGCTGACGAGCGCCGAGATCCCACGCTTGCGGAAAAAATACGGTGCAAAAAAAAGCCGGCCATGCCAGATCAACAGGATGATGGGCTTCTTTTTCTTTTTTAAGCTGAGGTATTCTTCCTCGCCTAAGACTTTCACCCGGCAGGATTTCGCCCAGAATCTTAAGATCTCCCGTCCCAAGATCCCGGCTGTTTTCCAGCGGAATTTTTCCCACACGGACATTGCTCATCATGATACATGATTCTCCGGCAAAACTAAATAGGCTCGGGCTGTGGGCTCGCTCTAAATCAACAGATTCTCTTCCATTTTGTATGAGTAAATGGCATGACCAAACACACGGAAAGGCCGTCGCTCCCTTCGGATTTTTAACGCCATTCCCTCTCCGCTCTTCTCGGCGCCTGCGTAACTCCGCACCTTCATTTCTCGCTCAGGCTATTAGATCTCTGCCCAACGAGGCTCCCTCGAATGAATCTTAGCGTGCTCAGACATACTCGGCGTCCAACTTCGTTGGATTCCCTCGAAGATCGGTTCGGGAAGGCTAAATCCTTAAGGTCGCTCCGATCCTTTCCGTGTGTTTGACCTACACAATTTGGAAGAGAACCAATAAACATAACCTCGAAAGACGAATCTTTCCGATATAACAACCGCAATAGACAACTTAAACGGAGCCAGGGCGGGAGCGGGAGGAGCGAAGCTGGTCCAATAAGAATCCCGCGGCAAAACCGATCAAGCTGAGGGCCAAACCATAAGGGACAGAAAAAGGCCAGTTAGGAAGGCGGAAGGGAAAAATTTTCGTCTCGGCAAGGAAACTGGCCAGGGCAAAGCTTCCCCCCAAAGTTAGGCTCAATCCTCCTGCCAAAGGCCGCTTCTTTTTAAGAAAAAGCATGGCCAGACCGGGGATGAAAAGGCCTTCGGCCATGATTTCAGAGGCTACCCCTATGGTCTTAAGGATGCTTTGAAATCGGGTGGCGACGGCAAAAGCCAAAACGGCAACCAGAAAAGTAGAGACCCGGCTTGCCCAGACGGCGGATGGATGTTTTTCTTTTTGAGGCGAAAAAATCCGCAAGTAAATGTCCCGGGTCAAAGTTAGGGCGCCCGTATTAATGGCAGTATCCATTGTGGATAAAATGGCCGAGACAACAGCGATAAAAAGCAGCCCCCCAAAAAATTTGCCTGTATTTGACGAAATGATCTCAGTAATGAGTGGATGGGAAAGCCGGCGGTCAATGAAAAGCGGAAGGGAAAAAATGCCGATGAAAACGACCAGGCTGTAGAGAACGACAAACGCTCCCGCTGACCCGAGCAAACCCTGCTTGGCTTTTTTCGCCGTCTTCGCTGCCTGGATCCTCTGCCAGGCGATAGGAGAAATCGTCCAGGCCAACGTGAAGGAGAGAGCGATAAGCAAATTTCTTTTAAAGTCGAAAAAGAAGTGGAAATACTCCTGTTTTCCCACTTGGCGGGCCGCCTCAAGAACTGTCTCGACCGGAGAAGCGCTCAGGAGGAAAATCATCAGGCCGATCACGCCGCCCGTCAGAAGAAAACACTGAAGAATGTCGGTGGCCACAACGGAAAAGAGCCCCCCGCTGAGCAGGTAGATAAGGACAACCGACGTTCCTATGACCAAACTCCAAAAATAGGAAATGCCCAGAAAGGGACTAAAAAAATTGCCCAGGGCTACCATCTGGGAAGAGGCCAGGACAACCATGTACCAGAAAATCAAAAGAGAAGCCAGATGGCGGACCGTCTTCCCGTAGCGAAGCTCCACGAGGTCGGGAAGAGTGAGAATATCGAGGCGGCGGATGGGCCCGGCCAGGAAAAAGGCAAAAATAAGGACTGTGGCTACAGCCGGCAGACCCACAAGCCAGAAGGCGCTCAGGCCGACCCGGAAAGCCTCGTCGGTGGTGACAAGAATGGATGTGGCGCCGAACCAGGATGCGGTCAAAGAGAGAAAGATGAGCCGGCCCGATAGGGAACGGGAAGCGAGGAAGAAATCTTCCAGGCTCTTCATCCGGCGCGAAAATTTCAACCCGACAAAGACGATGAGAACAAAATAAACACAGAGGAAGAGGAAGAATTCGGATCGCACGGGGAAAGTTATAACAGAAATTTGCCCTCTTGATAAGAGGACGGTTCTGAATCAGAACCGTCCCCAATTTTGATCCGTTGAGAACCACCCCGATTTCGACTATAATTCCCCTTGTATGAAACGCACAAGCTGGCTCCTTCTTGTCGTTCTTCTCAGCCTTTCTTTTTCAGTCCGAGACGCGGCCGTGAACATCGAAAAAAGATTCTCCTCGCTCCAGTCTCTCCAGGCCGATTTTGAGCAATTTTATTATTCCGCATCCATTGCCACGCCGCTTCACGAAAGGGGGAAGTTTTACTTTCGAAGACCGGACCTCATGCGCTGGGAATACCAGGACCCCGAGCGGAATGTTTATCTTTACAAAGAAGGCGTCTCCCTGGCTTATTTCCCTGAGGACAATCAACTCTTCCGTCACACTCTTTCCCCGGAGGAAAAAGACTCGGAAATCTTTGCTCTTCTCACTGGTAAACGAAAACTCGAAGATAACTACCTCATCGAGTCCGCCTCTTTCCCTTCAGAAAAAAAGACGCCAGTGCAGGTCAAGCTGACTCCGAAGCAAGAAGGAGAATTTTCTTATATCCTGCTTGAAGTCAATGAAAAAACCTGGCTGATCGAAAAAGCCGTTTTTTTCGACTGGGCGGGAAACAAGCAGGAATTCCACTTCAGCCGGATCAAACCCAACCCCCGCCTGGCGCCAAAGGTGTTTGAGCTCGAAGTCCCGCCTGACTGCGAGGTCATCGACGACCTGCCTCCGCTGAAAAAATAGATAAACCATTTCTCTGCCTTTTCGTATAAATTCTTGAGGACAGGATGTCCTCCATGGATGAAGAGAAAGACAAGAAACTCGTCAGACAGACCCTTCGAGGAGAAAAAAAGGCTTTTGAAATGCTTGTCCGGAATTATCAGCAGCATCTCCTGAACTACATCGGCCGCATGGTCGGAGACCGGGAGATGGCTTTGGATTTCACCCAGGAGGTTTTTATCAGGGCTTATGCCTCTCTTCGCTCCTTCGAGACGCAGTATAAGTTCAGCATCTGGCTCTACAAGATCGCCTCGAACTTGGTCATCGATCACTGGCGCAAGAAAAAAAACCCGACCTTTTCCCTGAGTGAGCCTTTGGGCCCGGACAGCGGGAGCTTGACCCTGGACATTCCCGATGAGGAGCCTTCGGTCATCCGCAAATTCGAGCTGGCTGAGCTCGGGAAGAAGATCGAGTGGGCCTTGGAGCAAATCCCGGCTCCCCTGCGGGAGCTTTTTGTCTGGAGGCATATCAACGGACTCAGCTATGAAGAAATGGCCGAGATAAAGAATCTTCCTGTCGGCACGGTCAAAAACC
>CAZKEW010000097.1:0-8657 GCA_964551885.1 uncultured Eubacteriales bacterium | reverse complement strand
AGCTGGATAAGATTATAAATTTACAGAGAAATGATAGTTGAGGTAAACTGAAAAAAGAGTGAAAAACATGAATGAGCTAAAGAAAGTGCCGTTAGGCCTTGTTACCATCTCGGTAATCATGTTTTTTGTGGCGGTGGCCACGGATATTTTTTGGGTCGGGAGGTGGGTAGCAGGGGCGTTTCCCTCTACGATGCCCATAGAGGATCGAGTTTACAGCGCGTTTGCCGCTCCTGATATCATTTTGTCCATCTTTCTTTATGTTGGCGCTTTAGGCCTCCTTAGATTGAGAAAATGGGGCTTCGTGGCAACCCATGTCGCTATGGGCATGTGGCTTTTTGATTCTGTCCTCGTCCTGGGCATTACAAAACTCACCCGCAGCAACATCATCGGGCCTAGCTTAATTTTCGTCTTTTTCACCATCATCTATCTTTGGACGAAAAGGGAGCTTTTCGATTGACATACTCTGCTTTTAAAAGAACGCACGTATCTTAGCTTCGAAAAAATAGAAATTTTTTTGATGAGAATGGGTGGCACGGCGCCAGTCCCCGCAGCGCCCGGACCTAAATCAAAAAAGGCAGGGCGAAGGGTTTGGATGAGTCGGAGCTGATTTTCCTCGCCGGGGAAAATCAGCGTGCTGACGAGTCCCGAATCCGAGCCTATACGGGGACGCGACGTGACAGGACCCATCTAACAAGACTGCTTGATTATCACGGAATTTGGAATGTTTCCTAGAGAGACGTCCCCTTTATTTTTCCGGGTATAAAGCTTATAATGCCTCCCTATTTGCGATTTGAGGAGGAATGATCATGGCAGTAATGCTTGATGGACGCAACCTCACAATCGAGAAAGTTGTGCAAGTCGCCCGGGAGAATGAAAAAGTAAACCTTCATCCTGAGGCTAAAAAGAGAATCGAGAAGTGCCGCGCCCTTCTCGAGGACAAAATCCTGAAGCGCGAAATCATGTACGGCGTTAACACGGGAATCGGCGAGCTGTCCGAGGTCGTATTGACCCAAGAGCAGGTTGAACAATACCAAAAGTATATCATCTACAGCCATGCCGCAGGTTACGGAAAACCGCTGCCGATTGATGTTGTCCGGGCTGCGATGCTGAGCCGGATCAGCTGCCATTGTCACGGCCACTCCGGCTTGAGACTGGTCGTGACTGAGACCTTAAAAGAAATGCTCAACAAAGGGGTGACCCCTGTCGTCTGCGAGAAGGGGTCTGTGGGAGCCTGCGGAGACCTTTCTCCGATGTCGCAAATTGCTCTTGCCGTCATGGGCGAATCCGAAGCTTTCTATAAAGGCGAGAGGCTTCCTTCTGCAGAAGCACTCAAGAGAGCAGGCATTAAACCCGTTGTCCTTGAAGCCCGCGATGGCCTGGCCATGATTAACGGTTCAAATGTCATCACCGGCCTTGGAGCCCTCGAGATTTACGATGCCGATCGCTGGATCAAGAATTCTGAAATTGCCGCCGCCATGACCCTGGAAGTTGTGAATGCCAACATGAAAGCCTATGACGAGCGTCTCCACAAAACCCGAGGATATCCCGGAGCTCTGGAATGCGCAGAGAATATTCGGCGAATCACTGAGGCGAGCGAGCTCTTGGCCAAGATCGGGAAAAAGAAAGTTCAGGATGCTTACAGCCTCCGCAGCACACCGCAAGTAGTGGGGGCGGCACGTGATGCGTTGAAATGGGCGCGCTACATGATCGAGATTGAACTGAATAATGCTGCCGATAACCCTGTCTTTTTCCCCGATGAGCAGCTTGTCCTGACGGGCGCCAATTTCCAGGGAACACCCCAGGCTTTCGCTCTCGAACTCCTGGGCATTGCTGTGACTACGGTTGCTGTCATCTCGGAGCGGCGCCTCAACCGCTTAATGAATCCTCATCTGAACGTTGGGTTGCCTGCCTTCTTGACCAAGGGCGCGGGAATGTTTTCAGGGTTGATGCTTACCCAATATACGGCTGGAGCGCTTATCTGTGAGAACCGCATTCTCTCTCATCCAGCCGCCACAGGTTCTATACCGGCTGCAGCCGACCAGGAAGATTTCGTCAGCATGGGAATGACGACGGCCCTCAAAACCCAGCAGATCATCGACAATGCCCAAGCCGTCCTTGCCATCGAGATGATGGCCGGAGCGCAGGCAATTGATTTCCGCAAGCCGCTCAAACCGAGCAAAGGTGTGCAGGCGGCCTATGACATCATCCGCAAGTATGTGGCTCATCTTGAAGAGGACAGGCCGCTTTTCAACGATATCAACAAGCTCAAGGAAGTGGTCCAGTCTGGGGAGATTCTCGAGGCAGTGGAAAAAGCTATCGGTGAGCTCAAATAATCTGCGTATTCCTTCACTCTGTTATTTAAATGTTCAAAGCCCTCATTTTTGATATGGACGGCTTGATGATCGACAGCGAACATCTCTATTTTCAGGTTGAGAAGCATATCGCCCGAAGATACAGCAGAGAGGTTAAAGAGGAGACGCTCTGGAAGATGATGGGGAGAAGGCCGATCGAGGGCTTAAGGATTTTTGTCGAAGACCTACAACTCCCGATAACGCCCGAGGACGCGTTGGGAATGAGGGACGCTCTCATGCGGGAAAAGTATAAAAACGAATCCGAAGCCATGTCCGGTCTAATCCCGATTGTGAACGCGTTTTACGGGCGATTGAAGCTTGCCGTCTGTACCGGTGCGCAGAAAGAGTTCCTGGATATTGTGGTCGATCGGCTGGGCATCCGCGAGAAATTTGACGTCCTGCAAGCTTCCGACGAGATAAGAAAAGGAAAGCCGGACCCGGAAATCTACCTGAGCTGCTGCCAGAATCTCGGCCTCAAGCCCTCGAATGCCATCGTGTTGGAGGATTCCTCCAACGGCGCTCTAGCTGGAAAACGGGCGGGCTGTTATGTGATTGCCGTTCCTTCAGAGTATTCCCGGGACCAGGACTTCAGCTTTGTCGATTTCGTAGCCACAGATCTTTTTGAGGCCGAAAGGCATATTTCGGGGTTGTTGAGCTCTGTGGCTTGAACTCAGCTGTTGCGTTATTCGTCTGGAAATAAGGGGACACGATACAGTTAATTTCTTCGTCTGCTGATCCGGGTTCGTTCAAAATCTGGAATTAAGTTTTGTGTCCCCTTATTTCTCAGAATATCATATAATGAGCCTGCAGCATTGGAGAGAGTACGATGTCAGAGAATAAAATTGCTTTGGTCACCGGCAGCAGTCGGGGCATCGGAAGAGAGATTGCCCTTCGGCTAGCCGATGACGTGGCCGCAGTCGCTGTCCATTATAACAGCAACAGTGAGGCAGCAGAGGAAGTTGTGAGAGAGATCAAGAAAAAGGGGAAATTGAGCCGCGCCTTTCGCGCTGATCTAAACAAAGAAAGCGAGGCCATAGGCCTGGTTGGAGGGGTCGAGGCTGAGTTCGGCAGGATCGATATCCTGGTCAATAACTTTGGCCCCCTTATTTCAAAACCGTGGCAAGAGGTGACGACGCCAGAATGGGAAACCATGTTCAGAGGCGACTTTTTAAGCGCCCTCCATTGCTTCAAGACGGCCCTCCCCGGCATGAGAGCGCGGACATGGGGAAGGATCATCAATATCGGTTACAGCCGGGTGGAACATCTTGGAGCCTTCTCCACCATAACTCCATACGCCGTCGCCAAAACCGCGCTTCTGATTCTAACCCGCTCTGCTGCCGTTTCTGAGGTTAAGTCAGGCGTCACAGTGAATATGGTATCGCCGGGGCTCATCAAAGGGGGAATATTACCTGCGGCAAAAAATATTCCTGAGGAATCTATAGGGACCCCCAGGGATGTGGCTGAAGCAGTCGCCTTTCTAGCTTCCGAAGGGGCGAGCCGCATCACCGGCACAAACCTGATTGTCGCCGGTGCCTGGAAGCTCTGAGGGACAAATTATTCAAAGGAGGTTTTAGGAGGAATTTATGCAGAAAGGGACAAAATTCGCTTTGTTACTTGGGGCCGTGCCTTTTATTACATTGGTTTTTGCCCTTCCCTTTGTTAACCGGGTCGAACCTATCATTTTAGGCTTTCCCTTTGTTTTGTTCTGGATTCTCGGCTGGGTAATTCTGACTCCACCCATCCTTTTTGCTGCTTATATACTCGAAAAAAAATTCAATATTCCAGACGAGGAAGATAAAAAATGAATGCGGCCCTCATCATCATTTTTGGCACCGTCATCTTTTCCTCCTTCATCGGCGTTTATGCCGGGAGGCGGGTCAAGATGAACCTGGAAAACTGGACAGTGGGAGGCCGACAGTTTGGGGTCATACTGATCTGGCTTTTGATGGCCGGAGAGATTTATACGACATTTACTTTTTTGGGGGCGAGCGGCTGGGCTTATTCCAAAGGCGCTCCGACGTATTACATCATCATCTACGGGACTCTGGCTTATACGCTTTCCTTTTTTATCCTGCCGGGGCTTTGGAAAATCGGAAAACGCTACGGTCTTCATACCCAGCCTGATTTTTTCATAAAAATCTACGGCAGCCGTTTTCTCGGCATTTTCGTGGCCATGATAGGAATTCTTTCCATTATCCCCTATCTTCAGCTCCAGCTGACGGGCCTGGGGTTTATCGTTGAGGTGGCGAGCAACGGGGCCGTCAATTTCCATTTGGCTATCGTTATTTCTTTTGTCCTGACCTGTGTTTTTGTCTATACCAGCGGGATCAGGGGAACTGCCTGGGTTTCTGTGATCAAAGACGTGATGATGATCTTGGCGGTGGGGATTGTTGGCATCGGCGTACCCCATATTTATTTCGGCGGTTTTGGAAAAATGTTTCGCCTGCTTATCGCCCAAAAGCCTCATCATCTTATTTTTCCCGGAACTGCCGCCCATATGGATACTCTCTGGGTCATGTCGACTGTCCTTTTAACGGGAATGGGTTTTTATATGTGGCCCCATGTCTTTGGTTCGGCTTTTTCTGCCAAAAGCGAAAAGATTATCAAAAGAAATGCGATCATCATGCCTTTCTATCAAATTCCCGTGCTCCTTGTGTTCATGGTCGGGTTCACGGCACTCCTGGTTATTCCCGGCTTAAAAAACGGAGACCTTGCTTTTTTGGCGTTGGCCAACAAAACCTATCCTTCCTGGTTCATGGGGTTTGTCGGTGCGGCCGGGGCTGTGACAGCCATGGTTCCGGCTTCGATTCTCGTCCTTTTTGCTTCCACCCTGCTAGCCAAGAACGTCTATCAAGCGGGGTTTAATCCGAAGGCCAGCGAAGAGCGGATCATGAGCCTCTCTCGACTCATGGTTTTTGTCATCACCAGCCTTGCCCTCATTTTTGCTATTTTTTTTCCATATGCCCTGGTTAACCTCCTGCTCATCGGCTACAACGGAGTATCGCAGTTTTTCCCGGGCGTTGTTTTGGGACTTTTCTGGAAAAGAGTCCATCGGACTGGTGTTATTTGCGGGTTGATAACAGGAATTTTTCTCGTGAGTTTCCTAGTCTTCGGGGGCCACGACCCATTTTTGGGAATGAATGCAGGGTTTGTCGCCCTGGCGGTTAACGCCGTCATTACAGTGGTCATGAGTCTTTTGATCAACCCCCATCCTCATAGTCCCTAGGGGAAATGGCCGCACTGATTGGATGATAAACACAGATTTGGAAGTATCTCTTGGAGGTTTTGCATGAAGGATGAATTAAAAAAAGAGGTGGAAAGCTTGAGCAGCCGGTTGATAGCTTGGCGGCGTGACTTTCATTGTCATCCTGAAGTCGCCTTTAAAGAGCGGAGAACTTCCGCTGTCCTCCGTGATTTTTTGGAAGGGCTCGGCCTAAAGGTTAAGGCCTTGGCTGGGACAGGGTTGAGGGCCGTCCTCGAAGGCAATCCCGGAGAGCGCACTGTGGCTTTGCGAGCCGATATGGACGCGCTCCCCCTCACAGAAGAGGGAGATAAAGAGTACATTTCCAAAAATCCTGGAGCTGCCCATGCCTGCGCTCACGACGGCCATATGGCCGTTTTAATGGGAGCTGCGCATCTTCTTTCCAGTCAGAAGAATCAATTTAATGGAAAGATCGTATTCCTTTTTCAGCCTGCAGAAGAGCTCCCTCCAGGGGGCGCAAAGCCGATGATTGAAGAGGGGGCTCTTGAAGGCGTCCAGGCAGTCTTCGGGTTGCACCTCTGGCAGCCTCTGCCGACGGGTACAGTCGGGATCATCAAGGGCCCGATGATGGCCCAGGCGGATAATTTCAGGATTACGGTCAAGGGAAAGGGAGGGCACGGATCGATGCCTCATCTGACAGTGGATACGATTCTTGCTGCGTCTCAGCTTGTCGTCAACCTCCAGAGCGTTGTCAGCAGGAATGTGGACCCCCTTAAGCCTGCCGTGCTATCTTTTGGAAAGGTGGAGGGTGGGACGGTTTATAATATCATCCCGGGTGAAGTGAGGCTTATCGGCACGGTAAGGACTTTTGACCCTGCCATCCAAGCTTTCATCGATAGGCGTTTGAGAGAAATCGCGGATGAAACATGCAAGACTTTTGGGGCTACGGCCTTGGTTGAGTATGAGCATGGGTATCCTCCTCTCGTGAATGATTCTTCTATGGTGGATTTTGTCACCGAAGTGGTAACGAGGACGCTGGGAGGAGAAAAGATAAAAGCCATTGACCCGGTCATGGGAGGGGAAGATTTTGCCTTCTATCTCCAGAAAATACCCGGGGCTTTTTTGTTTTTCGGCGCCGGGGATGGGAGGGAATTTCCCCATCATCATCCCGCTTTTGACATCGATGAAAGAGCACTCCCCCAGGCTACTCTCCTCATGACTTGCCTGGCCATGGAGTTTTTAAAGAGAAACGATTAAGCTGGGGACCGTTCCCCGAGGTGCCACTCCTTACATTTCCTTCAGTCCGCGCGCTTTTCGCAGACGTTTCAGAAAAGGTTTGTAAAGGAAGCTGCGCTCGTCTAAGTCGCAGAGCCGCTTGAACATCGGCCGCGTAACAGTGAAAGTGAGAATATCAGGCGGGAGATGCTGGCGCATGGCGATGTCTGATGCGCCGATAGATGCTTGCGGGATGTTGAGGTCTTTGAAAGGTGCGAGTTGAGAGCAGCCGGAGCCAAAGGGAGCGATCACTGGCGGAGGGTCTTCCGGTGCGCTGTGATATTGCGCGCCGACCGCCAGAGCGCCGAGCTGGTCAGGGTTGACGAAGAAAGTGACAGTCCTGACATACGGCCAGGCCTCTTCTTTGAGCGGGCCGATGAAAATATGAGAGTGATCGGCCTTATAAAGTTTGCGGGCAGCGATCCACTTTTCCATGAGCGCGTGAGAAGCCTTGAGCCCTTCATCATCGGCGAGGAACTTGATAAAATCTTTTTTTGACCTCACCTTTATGCCCCACATCCAGTGGCCAGCCCCCCCGCAGCCATAACGATCTTTGGTGAGGTGGAGCGTTTCTCCATTCACCCAGTTTTTAAAGAAGCAGAAAACGCACTCGCTCTGGCTGGGCGCGACGAGGGGCTTAAACAGCGCCGGGTCGGGCGCATCATAGAAGCCGATGAGGGGGAGTTTAATATCCAGCCTTTTCTTGAGGCGATCCGGGTTGGGTTGAGTTTCTTTTGTCATATTAATTTTATCGCATTTTTGTTGGCGGTTGGCAAGTTTTGCGAATTTCTCTAGGAGTGCTCAAAGAGATTTGGTTTTTGCAGGGTTAGCTAAAAACGCGGGGCATTTCCTTTTAAGGTGTTCATATGTAATACTAAAATAATAGGTAATACAAAAAATATATTGACATACGATTTAAAATATGGTATACAATTTACTAGAAAGAAGAAATTCAATGGCTACTACAGTTGTCACAACAAAGGGGCAGGTAGTGATTCCGTCAAAAATAAGGCGGAAGTATAATATCAAACGGGGAACGAAATTGTATATTGAAGAGAGGGGAGAAGAAATAGTCCTCAAACCCATTACTCCTGAGTATTTCGAGAAATTGGCAGGAATCTTGCCAACAAAAGGGAAGCTGTCCAAAGCTTTGCTCCAGGAGAGATCTGCTGATAAAGAAAGAGAGGGCTAAGTGGTCAAAATTCTTGACGCGCACGCACTCTTGGCTTTCTTTGAGAAAGAACCAGGTTATGAAAAAGTCCAAGCGGCATTTGTTAATGCGGCGGAGAAAGATTCTAACCTTTTGATGACATCTGTTAATTTTGGTGAGGTCTATTACATCGTCTTAAGGGAGTGTGGCCAACCAAAAGCAGAGGAGATAGAAAGGATCATCCGTACTTTGCCCATTGAAATTATTGATGTGGATATCTTTTTGGCGAAAGAAACCGCCCGATTCAAAGCCAAGTACAAAATTTCCTATGCCGATTGCTTCGCCGCCGCATTAGCCAAGCTTAGAAAAGGAGAACTTTTGACCAGTGATAGGGAATTTGCTCAGCTTAAGGGCGAGATTAAATTGTTTTGGATATAGTGGACGCGCTATGTATCATGAAAGGCTTGGTTGCGTGTTAAGGAAAGAACGATTTGAGAACTTTGAATTTCGTTAGCTCGGGGGGAAACATGGAGGACATTAAGAATATATCTTTGAGATTGGCGGCTGCCGATTCTGAGATCGAGGTAATCAATTTATATACTTGCCAGAAAACCCCAGGCTTTCAAGCCTGGGGATGAATGGCACCCGGAGCGAAGCGGAGGCCAATCATCTTTATGGC